>NZ_JAWPOX010000039.1:0-41115 GCF_033344475.1 Vibrio sp. 1288 | reverse complement strand
TTACATGGAAGTTACTGAAGAACTTAATGAAAACAGGATGTTAAGTCTTCAGCAACAATTAAAGGGAACATAGCCATGAAAATTGCAAAATTGGTACTAAATCTACTTGCTATTTTTGGAGGTCTTGTAGGATAAAGGATGGAAAGGAATACGCTAAAAGATAGGAGTGCAACAGGCCAAAATGCGATCACTTTTTGTTACGTTAATATTACTTTTTAGTTCTCTTTCATTTGCTCAAAACTCCATCAATCTAACCAGTTGGAACATAGAATGGTTATCTATAGATGGTGGAAAAGTGTCGAGAACACCACAAGATTTTGAAAAACTGACCCACTATGTGGATAAAACACAAGCCGACATTCTTGCTTTTCAAGAAGTCGAAAGCGTCGCTGCAATGCAAAAAGCTGTTGGCAATGACTTCACTATCTATCTTTCCGATCGTTCAAACGCCTCCAACCGACACCTTCAGTTTAACGACACCAACCAATACACAGGCTTTGCCGTGCGCAATGGTGTAAGCGTATTAGACAAGCCAGACTTCTCTATCACACGAGGCAACAGCAAGCTGCGCTTCGCGAGCTACCTTATATTAAATCCAAACCAAGAAAACGAGACTCACCTACTCTCTGTACATCTGAAAGCGGGTTGCAGTGGCACGTATCGTAATAACCGCGATTGTAAGATAGTGAAACAACAAGGACAGGCACTAGCTAAGTGGATAAAGGCGCGCGAGGACAACAAACAACATTATGTCGTGCTTGGCGACTTTAACCACAACTTGGGTTATCAAGGAGATTGGTTGTGGGACGTGATATCGGACAATACTAGTGCAAAGCTAGTGACTAAAGACACTAAAGCGGAATGTAAAGTGCGTTCTAATCGTAATCCGAATAAAACCCACCAATTCCGCTCGGTGATAGACCACATTATTGTGAGTGGTGATTTAAAGGCGTCGTCTGGTGTTCAAACCGTTTTCAAAACACAAGATGTACTCGACTATAAACTGAGTGACCATTGCCCGGTTTCTACGACACTCACTTTTTAGCGTTTAAGTACTCTTTTTAACGTTGAAGTACTTTCTTTATTGACGAACCACTCTTTTAGCGGTGAATGACCCAGCCAACATTGCCACTATAAAGAGCAGAACTTGTGTGTTGCCAGTGAAAAGGCTGGCAACCGCAGGACCAGGACACACACCCAGTAACCCCCAACCAATACCAAACAGTACAGCACCACCGACTAACTTTTTGTCTATCGCTTTAGAAGTTGGGCATACAATCTCATCACCAAACACAGATTCGCTTCTTGGCTTTATTAATAAAAGATAAGCTGGAACGAACACCGCAAGTGCTCCGCCCATTACAAAGGCTAAGCTTGGATCCCATGCTCCAGTAATATCGAGAAAGCCAATCACTTTTGCCGGTTCAGCCATACCAGAGACCACCATACCAATACCAAAGAGCACACCAGAAAATGCAACAACGGACATTTGCTTAATACTTTTCATTACATGAGTTTTCATAACGGCACTATTCCTCACGATACTAGCAAGACGGTTAACATGGCTGTGGCCATAAAAGTACACGTCGCGACCACAGAACGGATTGAGAAACGCCCTATCCCACAAATGCCATGACCACTAGTACAACCATTGCCGATACGCGTACCGACACCGACTAACAAGCCAGCAACGATAACTAAAACAACAGAGCCGCTGTACTGTTCTGGTACATGCCCGCCAAGAACATAAACAGCAAACACGCCACCTAATACCATCGCAATTAAAAAAACAATGCGCCAAACGCGATCTGCGTTCTCAACGGCACCGTTTAAGATCCCACTGATCCCAGCAGTCTTGCCAGTAAATAGCATCAGTGTTATCGCTGATACGCCAACTATTATGCCGCCCAACAGCGACATCCAAGGAACTTCAAACATAGCAACCGCCAAACTAATTACTTACAGAAAACTTGCTTAAAGGCCTCAACCAGCGGACCAACTCTTTCATCAGAAATTGAATAAAATACCTGCTGAGAAACTTTTCTAGCTTTAATAATGTCGTGCTTTCTCAATACGGTGAGATGTTGTGAAAAAGCAGATTGGCTTAATGATGAACCTTCAAACAGTTCACCGACCCCTTTCTCGCCTTCAATCAGCTTACACATCACGATTAGGCGCTCTGGATGAGCCATAATTTTAAGCAGCTCACTCGCTTCGGTCGCACTTTGTAGCATACTGTCGCCCATTCTTATGCCTCTTCATTACTACATTACATTTTATTAGATATTACTAATTAATATTATTAAGTCAATGCTAATGTAGATTAAATAACATTAGACTCAGCTAATTTATTTAAGTAAGGTGTAGGCGTTTTCGATCATTCAGCAGGAGAAATCCATGAGCAAAATCGTGATTATTGGTGGGGTTGCTGGCGGTGCATCTGCAGCAGCTCGCGCTCGTCGTCTTAGTGAAGACGCAGAAATCATTATGTTTGAACGCGGCCCATTTGTGTCATTTGCAAACTGTGGCTTACCCTATCACATTGGTGGCGATATCCAAGAGCGCAGCAAACTGCTTCTTCAAACGCCTGAGAGCTTTCTAGCGCGTTTCAATGTTGATGTCCGTGTGATGAACGAAGTGGTTTCTATTAACCGTCAAGACAAAACGGTTACGGTTAACAATTTGCTTGATGGCTCGGAATACCAAGAGAGCTACGACTTTCTTCTACTCAGCCCTGGCGCAGGTCCAGTTGTGCCGCCTATTCCGGGTATTGATAACCCGTTAACGCACTCGCTGCGCAATATTCCAGATATGGATCGCATCATTAAAACGATCGAAACCAACAAAGTTGAACACGCTACTGTCGTTGGTGGTGGTTTTATCGGTTTGGAAATGATGGAAGCCTTCCACCAGCTAGGCATAAAAACCACATTAGTTGAAATGGCGGATCAAGTGATGACGCCCGTTGACCGTGAAATGGCTGGCTTCGCACATGCTGAAATTCGTGAGAAAGGCATCGACCTTAAACTTGGCGTCGCACTTGAGTCGGTGAAATTCGTACCTAACGAGCACGTGGCAAGTTTCGACTCTGGTGAGAGCGAAAAACACCAACATCTAGAAGGTGAATTGGAATTAACACTAAACAATGGTGAAAGACTCACCACCGATATTTTGATTATGGCAATTGGTGTTCGCCCCGAGACCAAATTAGCAAAAGAAGCTGGCTTAGAAATCGGCGCTCTTGGTGGTATTTATATCAATGAATACATGCAAACCAGCGATCCTTCGATCTACGCTGTCGGCGACGCGGTAGAAGAGAAAGACTTTGTGACTGGCGAGCAAACTCTAGTGCCACTTGCGGGCCCGGCAAACCGTCAAGGCCGAATGGCAGCAGACAACATGCTTGGCCGCCAAGAAACTTACCAAGGTACGCAAGGCACGGCGATCTGTAAGATTTTTGATTTAGCCGTCGCTTCTACTGGTAAAAACGAGAAACAGCTGAAACGTGAAAACATCGCTTATGAAAAAGTGTATGTGCATACAGCAAGTCACGCGAGTTACTACCCAGGTGCAGAAACCGTGTCATTCAAAATGCTGTTTGATCCAGTAACAGGTAAAATATTAGGTGCGCAAGCAGTAGGTAAAGACGGTGTTGATAAACGTATCGACGTAATGGCAGTTGCTCAGCGTGCTGGTATGACGGTAGAGCAACTGCAACACCTCGAGCTAACTTACGCGCCACCTTATGGCTCTGCTAAAGATGTAATTAACCAAGCGGCGTTTGTGGCAAATAACATCATCAAAGGTGACGCGATTGCGATTCATTATGATGAAATGGATTCACTGACAGAAGACCAACTGTTACTTGATGTTCGTAATCCTGGTGAATTGGAGTCCGTTGGTTATCTTGAAGGTGCAATTAATATTCCTGTCGATCAACTACGTCGTCGCATGCACGAACTTCCTAAAGACAAAGAGATCGTGATTTACTGTCAAGTTGGGTTACGTGGTAACGTAGCATACCGTCAGCTGGTCAACAATGGTTACAAAGCCCGCAACTTGATTGGTGGATACAGAACTCTCAAATTTGCTCGCTTATAACTTGATAATAAAAAGAGAAAACCTTGTGCTTGGTTTTCTCTTTTTTTGCAGGAAAGAAAGCGTAGATCATTCATCTTCAATTGCCAAACGGACAGCTGCTTGAGCATGGATAGAAGTGGTATCAAGTAGTGTAACCTCGGTGTGGCTTTGGTTTACAAGTAAGGCAATTTCAGTGCACCCGAGAATCACAGCTTCAGCTCCGTGCTCTTTTAGTTTTTCAATAATTTGCAAGTATATCGTCCTTGACTCCTCTTTGATTTCACCTTGGCATAACTCTTTATAAATAATGTTATGTACTTTAGAGCGGTCGTCTTGATCGGGAATGACGACATCAAGCCCATAACGGTCGGAAAGCCTTCCTTTATAAAAGTCTTGCTCCATTGTGAATTGAGTACCAAGGAGTCCGACCTTTTGAACCCCTTTCTCACGAAGTAACTCAGCAGTCGCGTCTGCGATATGTAGTATGGGGATATTAATACTGGCTTCAATTTGAGGCGCAACTTTGTGCATTGTGTTAGTACAAATAAGAATGAAGTCAGCGCCCCCTTTTTCTATTGAAGATGCAGCATCAGATAGAATGCTTGCCGTTTCTTCCCATTTACCTTGATGTTGAAGTTTCTCTATCTCCGAAAAATTCACGCTATACATACAAATTTTTGCGGAATTTAGGCCGCCTAACGCCTCTTTGACTCCTTCGTTGATCAATTTGTAATAGCTAAGCGTCGACTCCCAGCTCATACCACCTAGAAGGCCGATAGTTTTCATATAACTCTCCAATCGTTATACACCACCGTGCCAGGGGTGTTTTTACAAAAAAAAATCAGCCACTTAAATAAGCAGCATTCAAGCATCTTCACTATTGAGCATTGGGTAACACGAAAATAAAATCATTCCCACAAGGACCGCTACGCGATTCTCATATATCCTCGCAATATCGTTACTGCATTTCCAGAAAGCTTAACGTGCTCAGTGCTTAACAACTCTGTATGAACGACCCCACTTCTCTTAGAGGCTTGGAAGCCTTTCAGTTGCTTTTTGTTGAGCTTTTTAGCCCAGTAAACACATAAAGCGCAATGTGCAGAGCCTGTAACTGGGTCCTCGTTAACACCCACCCAAGGCGCTAAGTATCGAGAGACAAAATCGGCGTCAGTGCTTGATTGAGCAGTGATGACGACACCACGACCTTTTTGTTTAAGCAGCA
This sequence comes from Vibrio sp. 1288, assembly GCF_033344475.1. Taxonomy (NCBI): domain Bacteria; kingdom Pseudomonadati; phylum Pseudomonadota; class Gammaproteobacteria; order Vibrionales; family Vibrionaceae; genus Vibrio; species Vibrio sp. 1288. The sequence continues at coordinate 35,813 of NZ_JAWPOX010000039.1, read as the reverse complement.
CACCAAAATCAGGGTCGAGCTGTTCAAGCACAAATTCATCATTAATGACGATCAACTGCTTATTATCAAACTGACCGTAGGCGACTACATTGGCGGCATCTAGCCCCAAACCATGAAGTAAGTCTTTGTTAATACTCGCTCGCATATCTAAAGTTGGAGCAGGAAACACCAAATGAATTTCTTCATGATCGAGTTGTGCGGTTAAAACCCCAGATAGCGTAACGAACTCAATCGTATCTCCAGTATTATATAACCCCTGCTCTTTCAGAACGTGCGCCGTTGCAAGTGTGCCGTGTCCACACAAAGCAACTTCCGTCCTCGGTGTAAACCAACGAAGTTGCATTGTACTGAGTGACAGAAATGCAGTTTCAGATAACGACATCTCGGCCGCGATGGCCAACATCGTTTCCTCATCAAGGCTTGACTCTGTGATACAAACACCCGCGGGATTACCTTTGAAAACCTCTGATGTAAACGAGTCAACCTGAAAAATTTTAACTTCCACGAAATATCCTTAAGTTCTATCAAACACGTAATTCTGTATCACGTGATTTTTAATATCTGTTGTTTGAGCGAAAAAACCTATGAAATTTTCTACCAACCTTATAGGTCTTGTTGGAAGCGCTAACAAACAGGAGAATGTAGTTAATTATGCAAAACGTAAAAAGCCATCATCAATGTGACTCAATTGGATATCTTATCGGAGTTTTCGGCGTTTCTTTAGTTCTAATATGGATTGGTATTTATAAATTCACACCTACAGAGGCCAAGCTTATACAACCGCTCGTTGAAAATCATTTTCTGATGAGTTGGTTGTATGATGTGATGTCAGTTCAAGCCGTATCAAACATCATTGGCGCAACAGAAATCATTGTCGCTATTGGATTAATCGTTGGCCTTAAAAACACACGAGTCGCTTATTTTTCTGGCATAGCCGCCGCAATTATTTTTCTTGCGACACTCAGCTTTCTAATTACGACACCGAATACATGGAAAGTGTCTGATGGGGTTTTGGTGACAAACTTCTTTTTAGTAAAAGATATTCTATTTTTAGCCATTGCGATTAGCGTCATCGAACGAAACAAGCCAAACAGAGAATAACTCTAAATAGTTCGAAATCTTGTTTTTCCAGAACGTAGCCTGAAAGGTGCAAACGACTTACAAGTCGAATGGTTCTGTCAATAACTCTAAATAAAGGCTCTTAAATTTAGAATGTTTAAGAGTCTTTGCCTCTTAATTATGCGAAACAACATCCTAGCGTAAAGTGAAAAGAAAAGCCTTTCACTCTACTGCTAAGGTTTATTGATACTTTGCCGAAGTAATGAACTCACCGAATGTCTCGCACCATACAACAACCGTATTGTATTCAGAAATTGAAGTGCTTTGAGGAACCTCAACAACGAAGTTATCGAACGTTTTGACATCACCAATTAAGCTCATCTCAGATTTAAGGTCATTAAACTCTTGTTCCGTTTCGACAAACTTAGGAGATAGATAGAGTTTATAGTCTGGTCCGGGAGCGAGTTTTCCTACCAACGTAATGACTTCAGAACTCAAATGAATCTCTCCCTCTCCCCAATGAAAAGCATCGCTACCTTTGAGTTCCCTCTTAAACACTGCGCTGTATTCTGCACCTTGCTTACTCTTAGCAACTTGCTCATCGGTCGGCGCAGGTGGTGCAATAAGGATCGGTAAAGTATAGATACCTATCGCAATGCCAATAGAAACTGCCACTAAGTGACTGATTGTTAATTTAATTATATTTTTCAAGGTCATAAGCATCTTCTTATTAGTTTTACTACTTGAATTTAGATTCAAATCGGCCTTATCTGTCTAGTATCGAGCAGCATAATGTCATTAACATTATACACAAGCTATGCGCACTAAATGCAGACTGAGCGCAATTAAAAACGGCTGATAATTAATATCAGCCGTTTGCTTATCGGAAATGTCGTTGTGCTGGTTTGGTCACTATTCCGCTTCCACCAAAGCGATCTTATCGGATATCGATTTTTCCAATTTTATCGCAATAAACTTAGAGGTTGGCGTAAACGTTCTATCCCCATAACTGTCCAAAGGAACTAATGGGTTTGTTTCTGGATAGTAAGCCGCCGCCTGACCTGCTGGTACATCATAGGCAACAAGCGTAAATCCGCTCACACGGCGCTCAACGCCATCTTCCCACAATGACACCATGTCCACTTTGTCGCCCGGTTCAAAACCGAGTTTACGAATATCCGCTTCATTGATAAACAGCACTTCGCGCATACCAAATACTCCACGATAACGGTCATTCAAGCCGTAAAGTGTCGTATTGTATTGGTCGTGTGAGCGCATGGTTTGCAAGATCAAATCTGGCTTTTGGCCTTTTTCGAGTATCGCTTCGCTGATCAACTGTTTCGGCAACTCGCTAGAGCTGAACTGTGCTTTGCCGCTTGGTGTATTCCATCGACGCTCGGCAGCTGGGTTTACCAAGTGGAATCCACCCGGGTGTTTAAGCTTATGGTTAAAGTCGGTAAAGCCCGGAATCGTGTCGGCAATCAAATCGCGAATACGGTCGTAATCTTCAATCGCCCACAACCAATCAATTGGTTTTGCCCCGAGTGTCGCATTGGCAATACCGGCAATAATCGCTGGTTCTGAAGGCAAATGCTCCGAACGCGGTTTTAGCTGACCAAATGAGATATGTACCATGCTGAAGGTATCTTCAACCGTCACGCCTTGTGGGCCAGTCGCTTGCTGATCAATCTCAGTACGGCCTAAGCATGGAAGAATAAGCGCATCTTTACCTGTGACAAGGTGAGAACGATTTAACTTCGTCGAAATGTGTACGGTTAAATTACAGTTTCGCATCGCGTTGTGCGTACGTTCTGTGTCTGGCGTTGCTTGTGCAAAGTTACCGCCCAAACCGATAAATACTTTCGCTTGCCCTTCTTCCATCGCTTTAATGGCTTGCACAGTGTTGTGGCCTTCACCACGCGGGACGGCAAAGTTAAATCGACTTTCAATGCGATCCAACAACAGATCTGAAGGTTTTTCATCAATGCCCATCGTACGGTCGCCCTGAACGTTACTGTGACCACGCACTGGTGAAAGCCCCGCTCCCGGCTTACCAACGTTACCTCGTAACATTTGCACGTTTGCGACTTCTTTAATGGTTGGCACAGAGTGACGATGCTGAGTCAACCCCATCGCCCAACACATGATCACACGTTCTGCACGTCGATACATGCTCGCCACCATCTCGATTTCACTTAAATCAAGACCCGATTGTTCCGTGATGTGTTCCCAAGCGGTTGCATCCACTTCAGCCAAATACTTATCAATACCTATCGTGTGTTGTTTGATGAATTCGCGGTCAAATACCGCTTTGCCACCGTTTTGCAATGCCTCGCGCTCCCATTGCAACAAGAATTTCGCGATGCCACGAAACACTGCCATGTCTCCACCTAAAGCAGGACGCAGGTACGCCGTGTTTGTAGGCTCTGAGCCGTTACTCAACATCTCAATCGGCATTTGTGGGTTTTGGAAACGCTCTAATCCGCGCTCTTTGAGCGGGTTTAGACAGATAACCTGTGCACCACGTTTTACCGCTTCGCGCAGAGGTTCAAGCATTCGTGGGTGGTTCGTGCCCGGGTTTTGACCAATCACGAAAATCGCATCAGCTTCTTCAAAATCATCAAAGATCACTGTGCCTTTACCAACGCCAATGGTGTCTTTCATCCCTATTGCACTGGCTTCGTGACACATGTTGGAACAATCTGGAAAGTTATTGGTACCGAATGCGCGCACAAATAGCTGATACAAAAACGCCGCTTCGTTGCTTGCACGACCAGAGGTATAAAACTCAGCTTGGTGTGGTGAATCCAATTGATTGAGATGTTTCGCGACAAGTGCAAAAGCCTCATCCCAAGAGACTGGCACATAGTGATCGGATTCAGCATCGTATCGCATTGGGTGCGTGATACGGCCTTGGTATTCCAACCAGTAATCGGTTTGCGTTGAGAGAGATGAAACGCTGTGATTGGCAAAAAACTCAGGGTCAACCAGACGATTGGTCGCCTCCCAGTTTACCGCTTTCGCGCCATTCTCACAGAAATTGACTTTACCACTATCTGGCGACTCACCCCATGCACATCCCGGACAGTCGAAACCGCCATTTTGGTTGGTTTTGAGCATAGTGCGAATGTTTTTAACTGCATTTTCACTGCCCCACCAACTTCTGGTTACGGCTTTCAGTGCACCCCAACCACCAGCTGGACCTTTGTATGCTTTTATTTGTTCTTTTTGGCTCACGACTTTACTCCTCGCAGATATACCAGCAAGCAGGGTGCCCGTGAAAACAAGCGCGTTATTTATTGAGATAATGCGGAAGTATTGAAGGGCTTAGTTTCTAATCCATGTATTTTTTAATCCAAATAAGTAACCACTCAACATACTCTCGCTTGTCCGAGCGTTTACTTATCTAGATTCTTGATATCGGATACCCGCCTACTGTTTCTAAGACTGGTAGATTCAATTTGCATTGTTGCGTCTTGATCTAAATCAAAGATTAAGTCGATATTCAATATGCGTCCAATTGATAATCCTGACCGAGCGATAAACAAAATCTATGACGAATTTTTCCACTGACGGTCATCACGTTTTTAATCAATACAATTTATGAGGTTAATCGTTTTTCTATTCGATTCCGCCTAGTTCGCTTAACGAACTCAATAAAATCGGCACTCTTGATAATAGATAATATCTATCACACTATAGATACTTTAAATTTGACCCTAATTAATATCAGGAATAGCCTTGATTCAGATCAATTTTGAGTGTGGTTTTATTCTTGACTTGGTTTTGGTTTTCCATTTCCCAGTTAAAACGCTCCAGCGCTTAAAAAGTACGGTAGTGCCGTGCCCTTTTTAGGGAGTTCCCCCCGTACATGTGACTCACAACGCAAGGTTAACAAGCCATTATGGATATCAAACAACTTAAATATCTCATCGCACTTGAACAGACCAAACACTTTGGTCAAGCCGCCGCATTGTGCCACATTACGCAGCCTACCTTGTCCATGAGAATCCGAAGCTTAGAGCAAGAACTCGACCTCGAATTAATCCAAAGAAGTCAACGATTTGAAGGGTTTACTGAAGCTGGAGAACGCATTTTAGCTTGGGCAAAAACCGTCTTAGCCGCTCATGATGGATTGCAAGCCGAGGCTGCTAACTGCCGTGGTCAGTTGGTCGGCTCTCTTCGGCTTGGAATGGTGCCACTCGCCAGCCAAAACCCGATGGAATTGCTCAAACCATTAGCTCACCAGTTCCCTGAGTTACGCTTTCAAATACTCTCCATGACGACCGAACAGATCATAGACCAACTCAATCGAAATCAACTTGATTTGGGGATGTGTTATGTCGATCAAGTTAACACCGCTTACTTCGATGTTATCGAACTAGATTCAACCAAACTTGGCGTTTTATTCGATGAGCGTCATTTTGATTTTGCCGAATCTGAAGTGTTGTGGGAGTCACTCAATAACATTCCGCTAGGGCTGCTTTCGAAGGGCATGCACTATCGCCACTCAATTGATCTTAGCTTTGTGAGTAAAGGGCTGGTTCCGCAAACCGTCATTGAAAGTAACTCCACCTTTCACTTGATCCAAGCAGTAACCAGTGGCCTTTGTTGCGCCATTATGCCGCTGAACTGTGGATTGGAAGAGTTGAACGATACGCTTCGCATTATCCCTATCGAAGAAGCCGCCGTTCACGCCCCGCTAGGTTTGTTAAAGCGAAAACAAGAACCCTTCTCCGCGCTAACCGATCAGTGCTTCGCAGAAGCAAAAAACATATTCAATCGATAACAAGAATCCACACGTCAATTTTTGGCATACATAACGGCTTATGAGGTGATTTCATGAGATGTACTACTCAATCTTATTTTGAACTGTCCGATTTCAATCAAGCACCACCTCAACCAAGTGCGTTCAATTACCGAGAATTGATTGATGGCCGCCCAGTGCAACAAATGTCGCTGGCGAGTGAATCCGCCTTAGCTATCAGCTACAACGGCATTAGCCAAGCGGTCATGATGGTGACGCCAGGCCATCTGGAAGACTTCGTGAAAGGATTTAGCCTAAGCACAGGCATCGTCCACGACTTCAAAGAGATCAAAGACATTGAAATTGGTGGCGATCACGAATCTCACTATGCGGAAGTGGAAATCAGCAACCGCGCTTTCTGGGCGTTAAAAACACAGCGCCGAAATCTTGCCGGCACAACCGGATGCGGCATTTGTGGTGTCGAGGCTCTGGAACAAGCTTTGCCTGATTTGGCGCCGCTGACACCGTCTCTTCCTCCGCGCTCCGATGTATTTGAAGGGCTGCGAGACAAAGTCGCACTGCATCAAGAAGCCGCACGTGAATCTGGCGCGTTACACGCCGCCTTATTTGCAGATTTACAAGGCAACATCAAGTTGTGCCGAGAGGATATCGGCCGCCACAACGCGCTAGATAAGTTGATTGGCGCATTAGCCAACAATCACATCGAGCCTCAAAGTGGCTTCGCTATCATGACAAGCCGTTGCAGCTTGGAGTTGATCCACAAAGCCGTTCGCGCGCGTATCCCCACTCTGGTTTGCTTATCTGCACCTACAGCGTTAACCGTCGAATGGGCAAGAAGAAACCATTTGAACCTAATTCACTTACCAAAACACGGCTCGCCGCGTCTATACAGCCCTGCGCCTTAACACGTCAACCTAGCCGAATTCCTAATATTTCTAACAGAGACCTCCGGGTTTCTGTTGTTTGCTTCTCATTCCCAATTGATACTTAGCGACAAGCCACTATTCTCTCCAACCAAACGTGCTCACCCCTTGTCTGCACTAAGCTTACGCATATTAACCCGCTTGCATTTGAACGCTTTCCAATCCGATAAGAACCCAGTCAAAAACCCATAGATTAGTAAGGATTTTGTGTGACTCTTTTCACGCTTTTCCTCCTTCCTAGGCATTTCTAGGAATTTTTCCTAGCCGATCTAGGCAACCATCTCATGTGCCTCACAAAACCACTCTCTAGAATTCCGCTCAGTCAAAGGTAACAAGAGCGCATAACGGTCTCCGTTGTGTTTCTAAAACAATTACAAGAGAGTTCATCATGTTAAAATTCCTCGAACAGGTGCGGAAGCCGACCCTCGATCTTCCTGTCGAAGTTAGAAGAAAGATGTGGTTTAAACCGTTCATCCAATCTTACTTGGTCGTATTTATCGGCTACCTAACCATGTACTTGATTCGTAAGAACTTCAATGTCGCGCAAAACGACATGATCTCAACTTACGGTTTGAGCATGACAGACCTAGGTCTTATTGGCCTTGGCTTCTCCATCACATACGGCATCGGTAAAACCGTTGTGTCTTACTACGCTGACGGTAAGAACACCAAGCAATTCCTCCCTTTTATGCTGATCCTTTCTGGTCTTGCAATGCTCGGTTTCAGCTTCAGCATGGGCGGCGGTAGTGCAAGCCTGTTCTTGATGGTGGCTTTCTACGCTCTAAGTGGTTTCTTCCAAAGTACTGGTGGCCCTTCTAGTTACTCAACCATTACAAAATGGACACCTCGTAACAAGCGCGGCTCTTACCTAGGCTTGTGGAACATGTCACACAACGTTGGTGGTGCGGGCGCAGCGGGTGTTGCTCTTTTCGGTGCTAACTACCTATTCGACGGCCACGTAATCGGCATGTTCGTGTTCCCTTCTATCATCGCGATCATCGTTGGCTTTATCGGTATGCGCTTTGGTAGCGACTCTCCAGAAGCTTACGGTCTAGGTAAAGTAGAAGAACTTTTCGATGAAGCAGTGAGTGAAGAAGACACCGCCGCAGAAGAAAACCAGATGACCAAAAAAGAAATCTTTGTTGAATACGTTCTTAAAAACAAAGTTATCTGGCTACTTTGCTTTGCCAACATCTTCCTTTACATCGTTCGTATCGGCATCGACCAATGGTCAACGGTATACGCGTACCAAGAGCTTGGTCTGTCAAAAGAAACGGCAATCTCTGGCTTTACTCTGTTCGAAGTCGGTGCGCTTGTGGGTACTTTGATGTGGGGTTACCTGTCTGACCTAGCAAACGGTCGCCGCGCATTGGTTGCTTGTGTGTCTCTTGGCTTGATCATCGTATCGCTTGAGTTCTACCAGCACGCCACTAGCGAGTTCATGTACTTGGCCTCACTATTTGTATTGGGCTTCTTGGTGTTTGGTCCGCAACTTCTTATCGGTGTTGCCGCGGTTGGTTTCGTCCCTAAAAAAGCAATCAGTGTGGCTGACGGCGTAAAAGGTACATTCGCTTACCTAATCGGTGACAGCTTCGCGAAACTTGGTCTCGGTATGATTGCAGACGGTACACCTATCTTCGGCTTAACAGGTTGGAAAGGTACCTTCGCAGCCCTAGATACCTCCGCCATGATTTGTATTGTTTTGCTTGCTTTCGTCGCTATCGCGGAAGAGAAGAAGATTCGACACGCGAAGAAGCTTCAACTTGCACAAAACCAAGCCTAGCTTCTCTGCGCGCTTTACTTCGGTAAAGCGCGCAAGATCATTAAAAAGCATGGCTCAATTCAGTATCATTAAAGATTTTTCTATTAGCTCCTGTTGGAGCTTATTGTTGTTAGTCGTCTGCTCTATTTGGTTGTAATAATGATTCATGTTGCTCTAGTTGATGATCACGTCATCGTGCGTTCAGGTTTCGCACAATTATTAAATTTAGAAAGTGATATTACCGTTGTTGGTGAATTCGGCTCTGTCGCCGAAGCGCGAAAAGGGTTGCCTGCGGTACACCCACACGTCGTCATCCTAGATATTTCCATGCCAGATGAAAGCGGCTTAAACTTTCTCAGCGAAATACCAACTGGCATTGCCTGCGTGATGCTTAGCGTGCATGACTCCCCTGCGATGGTGGAAAAATCACTAAAGCTAGGTGCAAAAGGCTATCTTAGTAAACGCTGTAGCCCAGATGAACTTATTCAAGCCGTGAGAACCAGTGCTTCTGGCGGCTGTTACCTCACATCAGATATTGCACTTAAACTTGCAACGCCTAGCGACAACACCACCTCTCTATGCCAACTGACAAAACGTGAAAACGAGGTATGTCAGCTACTTGCCACTGGGTTGGATGTAAAGTCTGTCGCGGCAAAGCTTGGCTTGAGCCACAAGACTGTGCATGTTCATCGTGCGAATGCCATCGACAAACTCGGCGTGAAAAACAACGTTGAGCTCGCCAAACTATTTTCTCAAGAGTCCTTTTAATGCGAGCTTATGCTGTTACCACCATTTGCGGACTTTTTGTTATGGCTTGCGCCTGGTTCTGCTTATGGGTGATTGCCTATTACTTTGTCAATGATCCCGAGCTGGCGATCTTATTGTTTCCTTTCGCTTTACGATTAGGTGTCGCCCTACACACTCGCACCGCTTATTGGCCAACGATTTATCTTTCAGAGTGGTGGCTTTCCATCGCACTTGCGATCTTACTGGGTCAACCGCAGTGGCTTACCGTGCTGATTGCGAGCATTGCCAGTATCCCGGTCACTCTGATTGCGAAAAAATACTACTACGGTGACCAAAACCGCCACTTAGCCGTCATGGGCATTGTGATCATCATTACCGCCTTCATCAACGTAATGGCGGTCGGATTTCACGTGCCTTCTGTTTACATGGTATGGCTGGCTAGCATTTCTGGAGGCTTGCTCGTGGTGCCTATGTGCTACCTGTTGTGGAGCTATTTGTTCCAAAGTCGTTGGTCTCCGCTTAGCTCTCTCCTACTTAGTAATGCCGTTGTATTTCAGGTACGTCATATCGTGCTTTATGCGCTGCTTTTGATCGGCAGTATTTTGGTGCAAACCAGCTTGCCTGAAGAGCTAAAACGATTTGCGCCATTTTGTATGGCTATCCCAATCATCGTGTTGGCACTTCGTTACGGCTGGCAAGGAGCCCTGCTCGCCACCATGCTCAACAGCATTGCGCTGATTGCGGCTCGCAGCGGCGTATCAAATCTAGAAATCACCGATTTGTTATTATCTCTCTCGGCGCAAACCATCACCGGCATTATGCTCGGCTTAGGGGTTCAGAAACAAAAAGACCTCAATCACAAACTGCGCGGCGAACTTGCACGCAATCAGAATTTGTCTCGCCAGCTTATCAAAGCGGAAGAATCGGTAAGACGCGATATTGCGCGCGAGCTACATGACGAAATCGGCCAGAACATCACGGCAATCCGCACACAAGCCAACATCATTAAGCGGGTAAATAACACAGAAACACGCGTAGGTTGCGCCGACATGATCGAAGGGCTTTCCCTCAACGTGTACGACACCACTAAGCGACTGTTGAGCAAGCTAAGACCCAAAATGCTGGATGATTTGGACTTGAAAGAATCCGTCGAGCAACTGACGCGAGAGATGGAATTCGCCAATCATGGAACAACTGTTCAACTGAACTGGCAAGGCAATTACACCAGCGTGAGTGACACACTCAAAGTCACCCTATTCCGTTTATGCCAAGAGTCATTGAATAACGCCGCCAAGTACGCAGGAGCGCAGTTGATCAATATTGAGCTGACAATTGGAGAAACGGCGGTGTCACTAATGATTCACGATGATGGTGTCGGCTTCAAAGTTCAGGACAGCATGAAAGGCATGGGCGTTCGCGGCATGCAAGAGCGTGTGCACGCGTTAGGTGGAAAAATGGTTATCTACTCCACCAGCGATCAAGTGACTGGCACACAAATCAGCATTACTTTACCTAAGGTGTAACTCAAGATGTTTGGATTTTTACGTTCACCTAAATTTACTCAACCGAGTCTGAGCAACGAGCAAATCGACCAGCGTTACCGCCATTGGCGTTTGCACATTATGTTGGGGATGTACATCGGCTACGCAGGTTTCTACTTTACTCGTAAGACCTTTAACTACGCCGCACCAGCGATGATTACCGATCTTGGCTTAGATAAAGGCGATTTGGGCCTTATCGGTACGCTTTTCTACATTACTTACGGCTGCTCGAAGTTTATTTCCGGTACGATTTCAGATCGCTCTAACCCTCGTTATTTCATGGGATTAGGATTGATTGCGACAGGTCTGGTCAATATCGCGTTCGGTTTTTCTAGCTCACTCGCGGCTTTCATTACTCTGTGGATCTTAAACGCCTGGTTCCAAGGCTGGGGCTGGCCTTCATGCTCCAAGCTGTTAACGACTTGGTATTCACGTTCCGAGCGTGGCTTCTTATGGGCGATTTGGAACACCGCACACAACGTTGGTGGCGCGCTGATCCCTATTTTGGTGGGCTATTTAACGTTGCACTACAGCTGGCGTGAAGGTTTTATTCTACCCGGCATCATCGGGGTATTACTCGGTCTATTCGTTTGTTGGCGATTGCGCGACAAACCCACAACAATGGGTTTACCAAGTGTCGGCCAATGGCGCAACGACGCACTAGAACTTGCGCAGGAAAATTACGGACGTGGCCTCACCTACCGAGAAATTCTAAAATCGTACGTATTTAACAACAAATACATCTGGCTGCTCGCGTTCAGTTATGTGTTGGTTTACATCGTCCGAACCGCAATCAATGACTGGGGAAACCTGTACTTGACCGAGCAGCATCACTATAGCCTGATTAACGCCAACGCTGCTCTGTCGATGTTTGAAATCGGAGGTTTTGTTGGTTCATTGGTTGCGGGTTGGGGCTCAGACAAACTCTTTGGCGGTAACCGTGGGCCAATGAACTTGCTGTTCGCGATTGGGATTTTTTTATCTGTCTCTGCGCTTTGGCTGATGCCCCTGACCAACTTTGCGTTCCAAGCCGCGGGATTGTTCTCCATCGGCTTCTTTGTCTTTGGGCCACAAATGCTGATCGGTATGGCGGCGGCGGAGTGCTCTCACAAAGATTCTGCCGGCGCGGCAACAGGATTCGTTGGCTTGTTCGCCTACATGGGCGCTGCATTGTCTGGCTATCCACTGGCATTAATTCTTGAAGAATATCATTGGACAGGTTTCTTCATCACCATTTCAGTTTGTGCAGCCGTCATTGGCCTTTTGTTGCTGCCATTTTTGCAAGCGCAACCTTCACGAAAACCACTCGAACCAAAACCTCGGTTGTAAATCGACTTATCGCCCTCGGGCAAATTGGCGAGTGACCTAACCGCGCTCGCCCTCCTTATTTAACGTATCTCTGCTCAATTTTTCTTCCGATTCAGTTCGGAGGGTTAACTATGGGAAAAATTCATGAATTTGAACACTATTTCATCGCATAGCTTCTTTCAAATGAACAACAAAATCCAAAACTACGCTTGGGGAAGCACCTCTTCTATTCACGATTTGTTTGGCTTTTCTAACGAAACGAATGAGCCTCAAGCAGAAGTATGGATGGGTACTCACCCAAACGGCTGCTCTGAAGTTCAGGTTGAGCAAAACACGCTGCCTTTGTCTGAACTGATCAAACAAAACCAACCCGCTTATTTATCATCAGAAACCGCAGCAAAATTTGGCGACCTGCCCTTTCTGTTTAAAATCTTAGCGGCCGAACATGCACTGTCGATTCAAGTTCACCCAAGCAAACAAGATGCCGAAATAGGCTTCGAAAAAGAACAAAGTGCCGGGATCCCACTAAACGCAAGCCATCGTAACTACAAGGATCCAAACCATAAACCTGAGTTGGTGTACGCGCTGACAAGTTACCAAGCCATGAACGGTTTTCGTTCGTATGACGAGATTATTGAGGCATTTGGCCTTTGCGATATCGATGAGCTACGCACACCGCTAGATGCATTCAAACGCGAAATCAACTCACAAGGTTTACGCGATTTCTTTGTGCACATTCTGACCATGGAAGGAGAAACAAAAGAGCGTGCACTGAAACAGCTTCTTGCCCACGCTTCACGTCAATCGGAGCAAGGCACTGACAGCGACGTTTTCCAACTCATCTTGGATCTATCCACTCAATACCCCGGCGACGTCGGCTTGTTTGCACCATTGCTGTTGAATGTCATCACGCTGCAACCTGGCGAAGCGATGTTCCTGAGCGCAAGAACGCCACACGCTTACATTAAAGGTACTGGATTAGAGATCATGGCGAACTCAGATAACGTTTTGCGTGCAGGACTCACGCCGAAACACATGGATGTTGAAGAACTGGTTAAATGCACAGATTTTGCGCCTAAGCCGTTTAACAGCCTTGTTCTAGATCCTAATGCCAATGGTTGCCAAAGCCTTTATCCGGTCCCAGTGGCAGACTTTAGCTTCAGCATTCTAAACCAACCGAACAATGAAGTGGTTGATGCCAATAGCGCAGAGATTTTGATGGCGATTGATGCCGACCTGACACTCATCAGTGATAACGGTGAGACGTTAACCGCCGCGAAAGGACAATCTGTATTTGTTCCTGCTTACGTTGGCCATTACCGTATTCAAAGTGCGGGACGTGTGGCTCGCGCATTTAACTAACTTCTGAATAACAGATTCAAGCTAGCGTCTGACCCAAGGGACTGGGTTAGACAATTTATTCCTTTCATAGATTGAACCATTCCGCTTTTAAGGCAATCATGCTTATCCCTTGTCGACTCCAGACACTCACAGTCCAATTTCTCTAAGAGCCATAACCTCCCGGCTCTGCCATTTACTGCAACATTCATTGTCAAAACCCATTTATTTCTGGTAACTCCTCCGCTCCAATATCAAATTACTTGGATAACAAAGGCACTCACACAGTGGTATTTGTTGCAAAACGTATAATCAACGTTGTAATCAAAGCCCTAATCACTACAATCTCTGGTTCGATTTTTCAGTTAACGTTTGTATGCCGAAGTTAAACCAAGATAACCCTGTTCAAAGCTCCGCCCTTTCCGATATCGAAACCAGCAGTAAGATTCAATCGGCATTAGAACCGAAGTTTCACAAGCCAGAGAAACGTCTCTGCTTAAGCCCTGGCCTATCGGATAAGCATTTGGCGCGCCGTTGGCAAGTATTGGAACACATGACCAATAAAGATCATCTCCTTGATCCTTTCACGCAGTCACATTGCGATGCTTACTCCAACAACATCGAGCACTTCATTGGTACTGTTAATGTGCCGGTCGGCATTGCAGGCCCTTTGCGCGTCAACGGCTTGTATGCGAACGATGACTTTTTGGTTCCGCTTGCAACGACAGAAGCCGCGTTAGTCGCTTCCTACAACCGTGGCGCAAATCTTATCACCGCCGCTGGTGGCGCGAGCGCATTGTTACTAAGTGAAGGGGTGAGCCGAACACCAGTGTTCGCCTTTAATAACCTTGCCGACGCTGGCCAGTTCGTCAGTTGGGTTGTGACCCAGTTTGACGTATTTCGTCAAATTTCGGAATCCACCACCTCACATGGCAAACTCAAAGACATCAATGTAAATATCGAAGGAAACCATGTTTATTTGGTCTTTGAATACGTGACTGGTGACGCTTCCGGACAAAACATGGTGACCATCGCAACAAACGAAGTGTTCCATCATATTTTGGCGACCAGCCCAATCAAACCAACTCAAGCATTCTTGGATGGCAACTTATCAGGCGACAAAAAACCAAACGCGCACACACTGCGCTCAGTACGCGGTAAGAAAGTATCCGCCGAAGTGACCATTCCTGCTGAGTTAGTGGAAAAATATCTGCATACGACGCCGGAGTCTATGGTTCAATTTGGCAAAATGACCACAGTGGGCGGTTTACTCAGCGGGACAATTGGCGTCAACGCGCATTACGCAAACGCCCTTGCCGCGCTGTACATTGCTTGTGGTCAAGATGCCGCTTGCGTTGCAGAGTCTGCCATTGGAATCACTCGTATGGATGTGGACGCTCAAGGCAACTTGTACGCGTGCGTGACCTTGCCAAACATCATGGTGGGAACGGTTGGCGGTGGTACTGGCCTTCCAACGCAAAAAGCATGTTTGGATATTTTGGGTTTGCTCGGCAACGGCAATGCGAAAGCGTTAGCCGAAGTCGCAGCTTCGCTTTGTCTGGCTGGCGAACTCTCGATTGTGGGCGCATTTTGTGCCGATCACTTTTCTCGTGCTCACCATAAGCTTGCCCGAAAATAACCTTTGTTGCTTTGTACAAGAGAACATCCGTGTGGTTTTCTCTTGTGCAAACCAATGGACTTTATTTATTGGCTCAATAATTTCTTGAAACTAACTTAAGCCTTAACAAACATACCAATCTCTTGTTAACAGTACTTTAGCTGTCCCCCTTATACATCCATTGCGATATCTCTGCTTGTTACTCTTCATTGGCCATATTTAATATCAGTATCTTAGAAAAAGTAGCATCAAAAACTTCTAGCACTATAGTACCAAATTCATCGTTTGAGTTTTTTGTTCACCACTTATAGCTACTATACTCGCCTATGCAGCTGCTTGATTTTCATAAATTTACTAAACAGCTCAAAAGAGCTTAATAACTCCCGTTAAATGGACTTAAATCGTTACTTCGGGTAAGCGAGTTAACTATGAGACGTCAGAAGCTAAATAAAATCTCTGCTTGGGTACTAGGATTGGCTATCTTATTGCTGAGCCATGTGTCTAATGTATCAGCACAAATACAGCAATCCCCATCCGATCAAACCGTTGCGCGTTTTCTCTATCAAACCTCTTTTGGACCAACACCTGCGTTAATTAATGAGGTTAGGGAAAACGGGTTAGAGGATTGGATACAGAAACAAATCAACCTGCCAGCAACCTACCATCAACCACTTTATCAAACGCCTTTTTCTAAAGGCCTACAGTCAAACCGAGAAAATGCTTGGTATCAAATTGTTGTTACTGCTGAAGATCAGCTCAGACAGCGAACGGCTTATGCATTGAGTCAGATCGTAGTCATTTCTCGTTATGGCGGCGTTCTTTCCAGCAAACCTACAGGGTTAGTGAATTACTACGATCTGTTGGTTGAGCATGCGTTTGGCAACTACCGAGACCTGTTGTATGACGTTTCCATCCATCCAGTCATGGGGAGCTATTTGTCTATGCTCGGTAGTGCAAAAGAAAATAGTGCGACAGGAACGCTTCCCGATGAGAACTTTGCTCGAGAGTTAATGCAGTTATTCACTATCGGTTTGTATGAACTCAATTTAGATGGCAGTAAAAAGCTAAACCACGCAACAGGCAAACCTATCCCCACGTACAATCAAACTGATATTCAAGAGCTCGCGCGAGCATTAACTGGATGGAAAAATTCCGACATCGCATTCGTGAAACCGATGCGAGTTATCAGTCAAAGACACGACACCGGCGAGAAGCGATTTCTAGGGAACGTGATCCCATCGGGTCTAACCGCACAAGAAGAGCTTTCAAAAGTGATTGATATGTTGATGTCTCACCCAAATGTTGCTCCATTTGTTTCAAAGTTACTTATCCAACGTTTGGTCAGTTCAAATCCAAGCCCAGAGTACGTCGCGCGTGTTGCTACGATATTTAACAACAATGGGGAAGGAGAAAAAGGCGATCTAACCGCCGTTGTTCGAGCCATATTGCTCGACCCTGAAGCATTAGGGATGACGGATACCCCGCCTATAAAAGTGAAAGAACCGATACTGGTCCTGACTAATTTTCATCGAGCATCAGGTTTTACGGTTAAAGGATCACGTTACGAAGACGCAACAACGATGATGAACATCGCTAATCAAGGGCCGCTTCGTTCTCCTTCCGTGTTTAATTTTTACTCTCCAGACTATCAGCCGTCTAACGAGTTTACGGAGTCTGGTATTAACTCTCCAGAGTATGAACTTCTCAATTGGTCTGTTTATACCGATTTGGTCAACTATATGTTAACCAGCACTCGTAGAGGAGGTGGTGATTCCTACCACTTCGATCTTAACGAGCTTTATCTTCTTCTAGACGATCACCATGCCTTAGTCGAATTGGTTAACGAGCGTTTCTTTGCTGGAACGGCTTCTGCTGAATTGAAAGAGCTCATGCTCACCGCGCTGAATGATTATCGTGAGGACTATGTGCCAACAACAAAACTCGCTCTAGTGATATTTACCGCCATTTCTGGCGACGAATTTTATATTCAGGATTAGGAGTGAATTATGGATATTTCACGACGACATTTTATACAAAGCACGCTATCGATGGGCGCACTAGCCTCTCTTAGTCTGCCAGGTTACTCTCTCGCAGCGCCATCTAATGACTTTCGAGCATTAATATGTGTGTATTTAGCTGGCGGAAACGATGCGTTCAACACCGTACTGCCATTATCGGAGGCGCACTATCGTCAATATTCCAAAGTCAGAGGGCCACTCTCTGTCGCCAAAGAAGACATACTCCCTATCAATTTGAGTGCTGTCGATAGCTCAAATCACCCAGTGAAGCTCGGCTTACACCCAAAGTTAAATGCGTTAACTTCCGTTTTCGAACAAGGCGATGCCAGCATCGTGCTCAATAGTGGCATTCTCAACCATCCCGTCACCAAACAAGCTATTGAGCAAGGTGAAGCATCACTTCCCGAGCAACTGTTTTCTCATAATTCTCAAACAGACGCTTGGTTACTTGGTGGAATGAGCGAGTCTAAAAATCTTGGTTGGGCTGGCAGAATGTTGGATGTATTAAACTCTGAATCAGAAATAACACCGCTATACAGTGTGCATGGCAACTCGCTTTGGTTACGGGCAATGGAACACCGCCAAACTGTCCTGAAAAAAGATCGCGCGGTTCAGCTTACCGCGATTGAGAACCCGCTATACAAGGGGATCTATGATCGCCTTCTCTCTCATCAAACTGACAATCCATTTAATGGTCATTTTAATTTGATGGTTGATGAGTCGATGGTAATGAGCAGTGTACTGAGCGAGCAACTCAACCACATTGCTGACGAGCCGCTGTTTACGTCATCGACGCTCGGCAAGCAGATGCAAACCGTGTACAAATTGATAGCAAGCCAAGATGTCCTGAAGCAGCAACGACAAGTCTTTTTCGTTAAACACTCTGGGTATGACCTACACGATTCGCAACTGGCACGTCATCCAGTGTTACTTGAGGATCTCGCGACAAACCTTTTGGCAATGTATCGTGCGGTCGAACGGTTAGGGCTAAACAAGCAAGTCACCTCTTTCACTATGTCTGACTTCGGTCGACGGATGATGAGCAACGGAAATGGTACTGATCATGGCTGGGGTGGCCATCAACTATTAATTGGAGGCGCGGTAAATGGGAAACAACCTATCGGTACATGGCCGGAACTAATACTGGGCGGAAACGATGATTACTCTCAAGGCCGACTCATACCCAAAATTGCCGCTGATCAAGTTGGTTCAACACTAGCACAGTGGATGGGCGTGAGTGATAACGCTGCACTGGAATACGTCTTCCCGAACATCCGTAATTTTACTCATTCAAACCTGGGTTTTATGGCTTAAGATATTTTTCAGGTTAGCTGTAGAACGCATCATCAAATAAGGGAGCCTCGCGCTCCCTTACCCATCTTATGTTTGCAGAGTGTCCGTTACACCTCGTCGCGACGGCGTTCGTTACACAGCTTAATGGCACGCTCAAGTAATTCTAACGCGGATTGCTCACATTCAGGCAGAACCGCATCACTTTCAGAAACTGGCGTTACGCGGTCACCCCATTTCAATACTGCCGCACCCCATGTCAAACCTGCACCAAACGCAGCAAGAAGCATATTATCACCTGGGTTAACTCGACCTTGCTCTACCGCTTCACACAATGCAATTGGCACCGTCGCAGCTGAAGTATTGCCATAGTTTTGAATGTTAACAAACGCTTTGTCGTGCGGAATTCCAGACAGGTCACACAAGGTTTGAATAATACGAATATTCGCTTGATGCGGAATCACAACATCGATTTGGTCCGTCGTTAACTGTGATGCTTTCAGTACGGTTTTCGCAGCTAGCCCCATGCCTTTTACTGCACGTTTGAAAATTTCTTGTCCTACAAAGTTGAAATCCCAGTAACCGTTGTCTTCCGCAAAGCGATCCATACAAGTACCAAACTTTGGTACGGACAGAATATCGCGGCCTTTTGCGTCACAACCGATTTGAGACTGTAGTAAACCCGTTTCTTTTTCCGTTCTTGATAACACAACGGCGCCCGCACCATCACCAAATAGAACAGCGGTATCTCGCATTGCCCAATCGATGTAGAAAGACAATCTTTCCGCACCAATAATGATCGCGTTACGATAGTTACCTGATTGAATCAAACGTGTGCCCGTTTCTAGGCCATAGACAAATCCCGTACATGCGGCATTTAAGTCAAAGGCAGCGGCTGCACGAATACCTAGGTTCTGCTGTACCTTAGACGCGATATTTGGAATCAATGAATCTGGTGAACAAGTCGCCACAATGATTAAATCCACGTCTGTTGCATCGACGCCTGCTCGAGCTAATGCATGTTTAGCAGCAACGGTCGCCATGTCTGACGTGTTTACATGACTAATACGGCGGTTTTCGATACCAGTGCGGGTACGAATCCACTCATCGGAAGTATCGAGGAAAGTGCTAAGATCATCGTTAGAGAGCACGGCTGGCGGAACACATTTCCCCCAACCTGTAATTTCAGCGTAGTAATTTGTCATCGCAGACCTATTTATTGTTGTATTTTAATAAAATTTCTTAGAACCTTAGGCTCAAATACAAACCTGCGCTGCGTTATTTCGGCAGGTTAAAAAATAAGTATACAAATAATGAGGCTGACTGGTAAGTCATGTTTTCATCAATACGTAATAAAGGAAGAAGTCATGTCATCGTTTAAAACTCGCTGCCCTTCGTGCGGCGGTCTAAATCGTGTCCCTAATGAGCGCGTTGCCGAATCTGCAACTTGCGGTAAATGTAAAAGTGCACTTTTAGACGGCTCGCCTATCGAAGGTACACAAGATAACTTTTCTGCTCTATTACAAAGTGATATGCCTGTTGTAGTAGATTTTTGGGCCCCATGGTGCAACCCGTGCGTTGGTTTTGCTCCTGTTTTCTCTGATGTTGCTCATGAGCAAGCCGGAACGGCTCGTTTTGTTAAGATTGATACCGAAGCTCAACAACAACTTGCGGCGCAATTTGGTATTCGCAGCATTCCTACCATTATGGTTTTCAAAAATGGTCAACGCGTTGATATGATCAATGGTGCGTTACCTAAAACTCAATTTGATCAATGGTTAAATCAAGCACTTACTAAATAATCTTCCACGCCAACCTTGTTTGTAGGTTGGCGTTTTTATGCAACTTATCAACCTATCTAGTTAATAAATATTATTTGTCGAAACGACTTAAATTTATCATTTTACTTGCCTAACTATTAGCCTCATATTCGCGCCGAATAACCCTTAGATTTCATTTAACTTATAGGCGCAAAACAGTGGAAAACACAGTCGTTCCTGCAGCATCACCACGAGTTACAGTTCCAGTCGTCGCACTGTCTCTTTATGCGGTGGCTTCGGGCTATTTAATGAGCTTGATCCCTCTCATGCTCGGTGAATACAACATCTCAGCAGATTACGCGAGTTGGTTGGCGAGTGTGTTTTATGGCGGCTTATTAACCGGTGCTATTTTTATTGAACGTATCGTACGTCAAGTTGGTCACCGTAACGCGTTTATTGGTTGCTTGGCCGTATTTTCGCTAACTATCGTCACACTACCCGTGTTTGCTAACGGATTGATGTGGCTTGCCGCTCGCTTTATTGCGGGTATCGCGGTTGCTGGTGTTTTTGTCATTGTTGAGTCTTGGCTAATGTCTGGAGACGAAGCATCGCGTGCGAAACGTTTGAGCTTGTACATGCTATCGCTTTATGGTGGTTCAGCATTAGGCCAGTTTGGTATTGGCGTGCTTGGCGTAAGTGGCGGCGTTCCGTTTATTGCGATCACGACGTTGATACTAATGGCGATGCTGGTGCTAATGTTCATTGAGTGTGAGCAGCCAAACAGCCATGAATCAACCGCTTTATCATTTAAGCAAATTGCCAAACTAAACCATGCAGCAATTATTGGTTGTGTTGTTTCAGGTTTGACCTTAGGTGCAATCTACGGATTAATGCCAGTTGAGTTAACTAACCGTAAAATTAGCCATCAAGACATTGGTACATTGATGGCGCTAGTGATTCTAGGTGGCATGCTAGTTCAACCAATGGTGACCGCGTTAAACAAATACATGAGCCGCACAGTGCTAATGGCGTTTTTCTGTATTTTGGGTATTTTTTCGATCGGTATGACCTTTATTTCCTCGTCAGCCGTGGTATTGGCTGCTGCATTATTCTTTTTAGGTGCAGCTACTTTTGCCTTGTACCCGATAGCAATCAACTTAGGTTGCGAAGGACTTGATGAACGCTTTATTGTCTCTGCGACACAAGTCATGCTGTTTAGCTACAGCATCGGCTCTGTTGCTGGCCCAGTTGTCGCTGATAAATTTATGGGCCAAGAACACGGCTTACTAGGCTACTTGTTTGCCGCTTTGGTTGCGACTGGCGTATACATGCTACTTGCTGCGAGCAAAACCAAGCAGCGTATGGCCGCTGGCCTCTAATCACGCCGCTTCTACTCAACGAAAACGAGGGCATGTCGCCCTCGTTTTTTTTATTCTTCGCATTTTTGTTTAGATAAACGCTTGTGACGGTTTGACGCGTTCGCTGCAGGCTTTTCCGGTACCATGCGCTTTTCATGAAGCAAATGACGAACCGCCAAGATGGGATGTTTCAGTAACATTCTGGGGCCAGAGTAACGCATGACCAAACGCATTTGTTCTTTCGGCTCTGGTTTGTAGCAGTGAATCGGACATTTATTACACGTCGGTTTATTCTCTCCATAAGGACAGCGGTCGAGGCGCACTTCTGCGTATTCAAGCAGCTCACGACATTCTGAGCATAAGTCACGTTTTGTTCCATGATGGTCATGACAGTAAACCTCTACCATGGCTTTTACTGTCTTAAATTCAGTGGCGAGTTTGCCAAGTAAAATATCGCTCATGCACTATCCAAAAATCACAACATCATTGTGTAAAGTTCTAACGTGCGGCCATTATCATATTGCTGCTCAACTCGTTCAAACTCAAAGCCCAGTTTTTTGAGCAAACTTATACTACGAATATTGTCATTGTTGGTGATGGCAACCAAATTATCGAGTTTCATTTCCTCTCTAGCGTATTCCAGCACTGCGGTTGCAGACTCCGTTCCGTAGCCGAAGCCATAAGCGGAAGGTAAAAATCCATATCCGAGATCATAGTGTTGTAATGTGTCACGTTTAACCAACCCACAAATCCCGATGGGTTGCCCATCTTCTTTCTTCTCTACAACGAGTAAACTCACGCCTCTAATTTTTTGCATGCGTAGCATGTTTTCTTTTATGTAACTCGCCGCTTCATATTCGGTACGAATTTGTTTATCTCCGACAAAACGGTAGAAGTCTGGGTGGTTATAAAGTTCTAGTATAAATGGTGCATCATCTACACTCACAAGACGCAGTATCAAACGTTCGGTGTACAGTGTTTTCATTTGGGCTCCATTAAAACGCGATAGATGATTGGACATAGGAACGTACTTGAATTTTGCGACCGATACCGGCGCTTATTTAGTTGTAACTTGATAAAAAAGTAACTATCCTGCCTCGCTAAATTAAAGGACCACCACCATGAACCGCAAGAAGAAAATCAATCAGATCTTGAAAGCGAAGCAGAAGAAGCATAACGCTAAGCTACATAAGAGCAATAAGCCGCGTTATATCTCCAAAGCTGAACGCGCGAAAATGGAAGCTGAAGAACAAAACCAAGCTTCAGAACACACGGAAAACGTTGTAGACACAGCGCAGACAGATCAAGCCTAAAAGAAAAGCCGCTTCAAGCGGCTTTTTTGATATTCGGAGATAGTTAGCTTTAGTATTCGACACTGTAGTTCAGTGTGAATGTGCGACCTCTTCCTTTGTAGTCGTACGCTGCTGCATCGTAGTGTGCTGCATAAAGAATCTGCGCACGTTGTCCCCAAGCGGTTGTGTAGTCTTCGTCAAATAGGTTTTGAATACCAAAACCTAACTGCCCGATAGGTAGTGTTACGTTACCAAGAAGATCAAACGTAGTGTATCCATCTAGTTTATTGTTTGCGTCATCTTCGTAATCAAACATCGTCTGGCTTTGTAAACGTACTGAATAGCCATCCTGATAGTAAGCCGCCCACGCGTTCGCTTTTGATGTACTTGCTTTACCCGCGCTTAGATCTTCCCACTTACCGTTGGTTTTCAGCTCAGAAACCACATAGTGACCTGATGCACCTAACAAAATATCACGGTTTACCCAGTAGTTAATGTTTGCTTCGGCACCGTATACACGTTGCTCGTCATCAACATTGGTGATTAGGAGCGTCTTCTTGTCATACTTGATTGAGTTATCCGACACCGAGTAGTAACCCGCCGCTTGCAGTGCGACAGTATCGGTATCTAATCGGTAACCAATTTCATAGCTGTCCGTTTTGATGCCCGACATTTTTGAGTCAGATACGTTAATGCTATTGTTCAACGCGTAGTGACCATTTGCATCCGCGGCATCGTAGCTACCTTGGCCGTAGTACTTTGCAGGATCAGCGAGTTCGAAACCTTGAGAGAAGTTCGCCCAAAGCTGAGATTCATCGTTAAGCTGATAAATGGTGCCCAAATTAAATAAGCTCACTGAGTAGTCAGTGCTGCCACCTGGTACCGCATCCGCTGATACACCATTACCCGATGCGATCTTCTTTTGTATACTATAGGCAACAAAATCATCAATCTTATTGTCCATGTATTGGTAGCGGTAGCCTGCTTGTACTGACCAATCTTGATTGATTTGGTAATCCCCTTGGACAAACATTGCGTAAGACGCCACATCAACATCTGGGTAACGCCCCACTTCGGCATAGGTTCGATTAATTAAGTTCCCAGAGCTGTTCGCAATGGTTGGATCGAACAGAGCCTGGTTACTTTCAAAACGGTCTAAGTACGCATCGACACCATAAACAAGTTTGAATGACTCCCAGCTTTTAGCTAACGCTAAGCGCCCAGCAAAAACTTCTGTTTTTTGTTGAGAGGCACTTTGGTAATAAGGAGTAAAGGTTTGGTCTTCACTACGGTAAGATAACTCGCCTATCAGTTGATGACCGAATACGCTGTCGTGAGCGTAGTTCGCACTTAAGAGAACTCGCTCTGTACCATGTTCACGGTCGGAATCGAACCCCTCTCGTACATCAACAAATTTATTGTTAACAATGTACAAACCGTATGGCGAATCTTGCTGGCTGTCATAGTATTGTGCGACAAGGTTTAACTTGCTGGCATCGGAGATTTGAATCTCGGTCGATCCCATAACATCGAGCGTTGAATTATACTGCAAGGAGCCCTGTGAAATGTCTGGGGTGACAATGTCGCCATTTGCGTCAAATGCACCTTGTGTCTCGGTGTACACAACCGAACCTCTAGCGGTAATTCGCTCATTACCACCCGAGATAGACTGAGCGAGTTTGTAATCAAAGTCATCGCTGCTATTAAAGCCTGTAGTGCCACTCACGTAGGATTCAAACGACAAGTCATCCGAGTACGCTTTCTTGGTGATAATGTTAATAACACCACCAGTAGCGCCTGCACCATAAATGGAGGTTGCACCAGATAGTACTTCAATTCGCTCGATGTTGAATGGGTCTATTGCGTCTAACTGACGACTAATCGGGCGAGAAGACTGTAAAGAGACACCATCAATCATTACCAACATTGCTCTACCGCGAAGGTTCTGACCATAATTAGTTCGACCACCGGTGCCGACGTCTAAAGAAGGGATGGTTGCAGAAAGAATATCACCCAGTGTCTTGCCCGCACGATATTGCTGAGCAATCTCTTCTTGGCCAACAAACCAAACCGTTCCTGGAATATCGGAGATCGATTTCGGCATCACACTGCCTACAACAACCAATTGCTCATCGCTCGGAGTCGATGTTTGTTGAAGATCTTCTGCTGCTATTGAGCTAACTGCGTATCCACTGCTCATCGCAAGTACGATGAGATTGAAAGAAAACGTCCTTTTCATCATTGTATTTATCTTTTTGTTGTCAACAAGAGCATGCAATGATACTTATTCTCACTCTCAAATCGAGCACTGTTACACAAGTTAAATAAATGTTAATTAAGAACCTTCTTGCTCATAAGCTGTCGATTTTCCTCTAAACGAGGACAATCTGCACAAAGCTTTCTGCCTTCACACTTATAGACTAAACAACAACTTTTTCTTACTAACTTTAGCGGCTGATCAGATTCCGTCTCATGAAGTGAGCGGCTATTATCAACATCCAAACCCATTGCGCTTAGCCACAAGACCGCATGCTCCTGAAGTGTCGAGTTAGTCATTTGCGGAAAGCGCTGTTGGAGACGAATTAAACAAGCCATGATTCCGTCCGACATCAATTGATGGGTGAAGCCAGGACGAATGCGTGTCCATTGACTCATCTCTTGTTGATAGAAGTCGAACAGTTCTCGGATTTGACGCCCCGCCTCTTTTATCAACGCTTCTGGCTCGCCATGTATATGCGCTTCGTCGGCGAATCGGTACCCAGAAACAAAACAAGGTTTGAGGTGCTGCGCTATCTCGCGAATGTTTGGCAACGTGTGGTAACCGTAAATGGAGATGAATGCGACATAAACTGGCTGCCAACAAAGTAAATCCCACGTTCTTGTCAACCAATATGCTTTTCCCGCTTCCGGATGAGCCTCCGAGATTTGCTGGTAAAGGCCTTGGATGATCGGGTTGATATCATTCTCGATATGGATAGCTTCTTGCCCTATCTCGCCGATATCACCGTGTAGATAAGGTGTAATCTCACTCGAAGTTTGAAACAGTTGCGGGAAAAATTGCTCAGACATGATGGCTTATTGTTGGTGTAGTCATTCTGACACCTTTATACCCAAGCACCAATCGCAATGCAAACTATTATCCTTTGCGTTTTCATAACAAAGAAGCACTCTTAGGGTTAGTTATGACTGTATTTCCGCGTTCTGTGAAACTGTAAGGTCTGGTTACGTATGCGATGAATAGCAACAAACTCTTAAACCTCTTCGCATTTAACGCTCACATGATCGCAAAAATACACAGCATAAAAACACCCTGATAAAACTGTGTTAACAGTTCCCCTGTGTAGCGTGAGTTATTGCCAATAATTGAATATTGCTGTTTCTTATCCAGCGGATTGTGAACAACATGAAGTATTTTCTTTCTGAATATCGAGACAATACAAAGAGGTAATTTGGCTATGTAGCCCTCTGTTTTGAATAAGGAAATCCACATGTTGTATCTTGAGTTTCTATTTTTGCTCGTGATGCTGTATATCGGCTCACGTTATGGTGGTATAGGCCTTGGGGTCGTATCCGGAATTGGCTTGGTGATTGAAGTCTTCATCTTTAAGATGCCGCCAACCTCTCCTCCTGTCACCGTCATGTTGATCATTTTAGCGGTGGTAACATGTGCTTCCATTCTTGAAGCCGCTGGCGGTTTGAAATACATGCTGCAAGTTGCCGAGCGTGTGCTTCGTAAGAACCCAAAACGCGTCACCCTTATTGCTCCGTTCGTGACTTACTTTATGACCTTCCTACTTGGTACAGGTCACGCGGTTTACTCTATCATGCCAATCATTGGCGACGTTGCACTTAAAAACGGCATTCGTCCTGAGCGTCCTATGGCTGCCGCTTCTGTCGCCTCTCAAATCGCAATCACGGCATCACCAATTTCAGCGGCCGTAGTTTACTACTTGGCGCAACTCTCTGATATTCAACACGAGATCACTCTGCTCTCAATTCTGCTCGTTACTGTACCTGCAACCTTATTCGGTACGTTGTTGATGTCACTTTACAGCCTAAAGCGTGGTAAAGAACTAGACGACGATGAAGAATACCAAGAGCGTTTGAAAGATCCTGTGTGGAGAGAAAAAATCCTCAACACAACTGCAACGTCTCTTGATGAAGTACTACCAACAAGTGCTCGTAACTCTGTATTGCTGTTCATTGCTTCTATCTTGGTTATCGTCGTTATCGCAATGTGGCCAGACATTCGTACCATCGTAGATGGCTCGAAGCCAATCAGCATGGCAGTTGTGATTCAAATGATGATGCTCTGCTTCGGCGGTATCATTTTGCTTGCGACCAAAACTGACCCGCGCGACGTACCAAATGGGGTGGTATTTAAATCTGGTATGGTGGCGGCGATTGCTATCTTCGGTATTGCATGGATGTCAGATACCTACTTCCAGTACGCTATGCCTCAATTTAAATCTGGCATCGTAGAGATGGTAACCAACTATCCTTGGACATTCGCGCTTGCGTTATTCATTGTGTCGGTTGTGGTGAACTCTCAAGCTGCAACGGCTCGCATGATGTTGCCTGTTGGTCTCGGCTTAGGTTTGGAACCTGCGCTGCTTATCGGCTTGATGCCAGCGGTATACGGCTACTTCTTTATTCCAAACTACCCTTCAGATATCGCGACTGTGAACTTCGATACCTCGGGCACAACTAAGATTGGTAAGTGGTACTTCAACCACTCATTCATGTCTGTGGGCTTAATCGGCGTGATTGGTGCGTGTTGCTTGGGTTACTTGCTAGGGCAAATGATCATTCCTTCGTAACTAGCCAAATCAAGGATAAATTAGAGGCGAGTCATTGTACGTTTCGTACAGCCTGAGTGACTCGCCTTTCTTTATTGCACTATTCACTACAGCAAGAAATCGTCATCAATCGCGACAAAATTGTCGGCACAATCAATCAGAGTTTGAGATGTAAGTTTAGGTACACCATAAACGGTCACCGTTTTATTGAAGCGCTGCTGAATTCTCTCTACTAGCAGACTAAAGTCTCCATCTCCCGAAACTAGAATCACTTCCTCAACTTCGGGAGCAATTTCAATTGCATCGAGAGTAATACCCACATCCCAATCGCCTTTCGAGCTGCCATCACGACGCTGGATGTAGGGTTTAAGCATCACCTCAAATCCAACACCGCGTAAAATGTGATGAAACTGACGTTGTTTTGGATCGTTACTCGCGATGGCATAAGCACGAGCACTCACCACCTCTTTCCCTTGTGTGGCGACATACCAAAACTGGTTGTAATCGAAATTGCTTCGATACGCTTCGCGACAGGTGTAATACACATTCTGTACATCAACCAAAATGGCGATTTTTTGTTTGCTTTCCGAACTCATCTATTTCTACGCTCAATTTATTTGCTGCCTACCCTATGCCAGTTTTGGAAAAAGCACAATGAGCCAATTCCACTAAACTTAACGTATAAAAAGTTATTTGGGTTTCTAGGGGAACTGTCATGGGCGGAAAGTTACTAGTGATACTGCTTTCTTGTATCTTGTCATCGACAGCATTTGGTTATCCAGCGCACTCCAAATACTGGCCACATAGAAGCGTGCTCTACTTTGCGCCAGAAAATGATGAATACGTCAAACAATTCTTGCTAGAAACACTTATGAATGAGTGTGAGTTGGAAGACAGAGATGTCGTCACGCTGGTCATTACAGAACAAGGTTATACTTTTCCTGCTTGGCTTAAAGAAGAGTTCGACCTAAAAATGCTAGCTCGTCTTTATGAGGTCGAAAAAGGTTCTCATACCGCTATTTTGCTTGGTAAAGATGGTCTAGAAAAGCACCGCTGGGGCGCAGAAACAGACTGGTCGTTTATCAACAACCTCATTGATCAAATGCCGATGCGTAAGCAAGAAATGCAGAGGCAACAAAGCCCCTGTAAAATATAGTCAGTTCTGGGCAGTATTACTTTGCGAACCAATCCAACTTGTTGTGAAGTTGAGTCACGCTGCCAACCACAATCAATGCTGGGCTCACGGCTTGCTCTGCCATGATCGATAGCTCGTTCAACTTTCCTTGGAACACACGCTGCTCTGGGCGCGTACCGTTTTCAATAATGGCGCATGACATCTCAGGATCTAAGCCGTGAGTGATCAGCTTATCCATAATGTGGCCGCTTTGCTTCAAACCCATGTAGAACACAAGCGTGTTGTTGGATTGCGCCAGTGAATGCCACTCAATCTCACGACCATCTTTTTGTACGTGACCAGTGATGAATTGAACGCTTTGCGCATGGTCGCGGTGTGTTAATGGAATACCAGCATAAGCCGTTGCACCCGCTGCTGCTGTGATACCCGGAACCACTTCGTATTTGATACCAAATTCCGCTAGTTCTTCTAACTCTTCACCGCCACGGCCAAAGATAAATGAGTCACCGCCCTTCAGACGCACAACACGCTTACCTTCTTGTGCTTTCTGCACCAAGATTTGGTTGATTTGATCTTGAGGCACACAGTGAAAGTCTAATTTTTTACCTACGTAGATCATCTCTGCTGATGCATGAGCCAATTCTAGAATGTCTTTCGACACCAAACGGTCGTATACAACAACTTCAGCCGCTTGAATGGCTTTTAAGCCTTTTACTGTGAGCAAATCAGGATCACCTGGACCTGCACCAACAAGAGAAACAAAGCCGCTGTTTAAAGATGAGTGAGCAGTAGTCATATCAACGCCTATCGAAAAATTTAGATATAAAGAGTAACACTCGCGTTATGCACTTAGGGCTAAAACCACTCTAAGGAGTTATTACTTTTTATAGCTAAATCAATAAAATATGTCGCGAAAGTGAAAGTTAAAAATTGAAATCTAGTTAGAGAATAGTCCCGCCCATCCAGAAGCAGGACCATATTAAGCGAATTACCCGTTAATGGTTATTTAGCCATTGCAGGTTGCGCTTTTACTTCTTCTTCAGCATTGATAGAAGGCGCAGTTTTAGCGTGAGTTAGGTACAGTGGAATACAAGTCATTACTAGACCACCAACAATGTTACCTAGGATGGTTGGGATAAGGTTGAAGTTCAACCAAGTCGCGATACCAAAATCCGCACCTAGAATCATACCTAGTGGGAATAGGAACATGTTTACTACTGTGTGCTCGAATACTAGAGCGAAGAAGATGAAGATTGGGAACCACATCATTGCTACGCGACCAGATACTGAACGTGCTGTCATGTTGCCGATAACGCCTAGACATACCATTAGGTTACAGAAGATGCCGCGTACGAAACACGTGATCCATCCGTCCATACCCATGTTTTCAAAACCAAGGCTACGCGCGGTAGAAACAGCCACAAATTTCTTCGCTACTGCGTTCAGTTCTAGAGAGAAGTTACCTGTTAGAGAGATAGCCACTAGGTAAGCAACGATCAGAGAACCGATAAGGTTACCCAAGCCTACAAGACCCCAACAACGGAAGATACGACCCCAAGTGATGCCCGGACGGTTAGCAAACTTAGCCAGAGGCGCTAGACCAAAAACACCGGTTACTAGGTCATACCCCATCACACTTAGAATTACGAAACCAACGGGGAAAACAAGTGCTCCTACAAGACCGATACCCGTTTGTACAATCGCGGTAATAGCAACCACCACCGCAAGCGAAAGAATAACGCCAGCCATCGTACCGCGAAGCAGAAGGTCTCGCGTGCTTGTATTAGTTTTCGCTTCACCAACATTGATCATGGTTTGCACGAATTCTGCAGGCTTAAAATCAGTAGACATGAATGTGTCCTTATCCAAAATTGAAAGTTAAAAAGTTAAAAAGTTAAAAAGTTAAAGATTGAATAGAGAAAGGCTTCCCGTTGACACCTGAACGCTGTCTACAACACCTCGCTTCCCTGTTCCCCTGAGATGATGCTTGGAAAGCCTTTGTCTATTGAATCTAGGTTTCAGTTCATTCCCTCCCCCTAA
The DNA here is from genome assembly GCF_033344475.1 of Vibrio sp. 1288. NCBI lineage: Bacteria > Pseudomonadati > Pseudomonadota > Gammaproteobacteria > Vibrionales > Vibrionaceae > Vibrio > Vibrio sp. 1288. The sequence goes on along the minus strand of NZ_JAWPOX010000039.1, from coordinate 5,057 downwards.
GAGGAGGGAATGAAAACCAAGCTTACGCAGAGATTTCTACTTCGCCGTTGGTTACGCGGGTTTTGTACGCTTTCACGCTAAAACGCTCGTCTTCCATGCACGCACCTGTTGTCAGGTTAAAGCGCTGCTTCTTAAGTGGGCTTGCCACCCAAAGCTCGCCTTGGTGCTCACAGATCAAACCGCGAGAAAGCACGTTTGATTGGAAGAACGGGTCTGTGTTGCTGATCGCCAGCACTTCTTCTGCTTGTGTTGGGCGAAATACCGCAACTTGCTGACCATTAACCAAAGCACAAACACCCGTGCCCGGTACGATGTCGCTGATTTGGCAAATCTTTTCAAATGACATAATCAAACTTCCCTTATGCTTCAGTGATCGCTACGTGTAGGATGTCGCCTTTCGCTTCAGGGTGTTTTTCCGTGAAGGTTGCTGGGCGGTGCTGTTCGCGCTCTTGTACAAACACGACGTTTTCATCGCGCTTGTCAGAGTTGATGAAGTGCGCGAAACGAGTCAGTTGTGATTCGTCGTTGATGGTCGCAGTCCACTCACACTCGTACTCGTCTACAAGCTTCGCTACGTCAGCTTCTAGTTGAGTGTTGATGCCAAGTTTGTCGTTAACAATCACTTCGCGTAGGTAGTCAACGCCACCTTCCATGTTTTCCATCCAAACTGATGTGCGTTGTAGTGGCGCAGCAGTACGGATGTAGAACATCATGAAGCGGTCGATGTACTTGATTAGCGTTTCTTTATCTAGGTCACTTGCAAGTAGGTCTGCGTGACGAGGTTTCATACCACCGTTACCACATACGTACATGTTCCAACCTGCGTCAGTCGCGATAATACCAAGGTCTTTACCTTGTGCTTCCGCACACTCACGAGTACAGCCAGAAACACCGAACTTCATCTTATGAGGTGTACGAATGCCTTTGTAACGGTTCTCGATGTAAGAACCCAGACCAACAGAGTCTTGAACGCCGTAACGACACCACGTTGAGCCAACACAGGTCTTCGCCATACGAAGTGCTTTTGCGTACGCTTGACCTGTTTCGAAACCAGCGTCGATAAGCTTGCGCCAGATCTCTGGAAGATCGTCTTTTTGAGCACCAAACAGACCAATACGTTGAGCACCGGTTACTTTGGTGTATAGGTTGTATTCTGCTGCAACGTTCGCTAACGCACCCAGTGCTTGAGGTGTTACTTCACCACCCGCCATACGTGGGATAACAGAGTAAGTACCGTCTTTTTGGATGTTACCTAGGAAGTTATCGTTCGTGTCGTGCAGCTTAACCAGTTGTGGCTTAAGAATGTGCTCACCCCAGCAAGAAGCCAAGATAGAACCAGCCAGTGGTTTACAAACTTCACAGCCGTAACCTTTACCGTATTTCTCTAGAAGCTCATCAAACGTTTTGATCTCTTCAATACGGATTAGGTGGAACAGCTCTTGGCGTGAGTATGCAAAGTGCTCACACACGTCGTTCTTCACTTCGATACCAGATTTAGCAAGCTCAGCATTTAGAACAGAGGTCACTAGAGGAATACAACCACCACAGCCTGTACCTGCGCCAGTCACTGCTTTGATGTCGCCCAATGTGTGGTGACCATCAGCAACCGCTTGTGCGATCTTGCCTTTGGTTACGTCGAAACAAGAACAGATTACTGCGCTTTCTGGTAGAGCGTCTGCACCGAGTGCTGGTTTCTCAGCGCCTGCGTGTGCAGGAAGGATCAACGCATCCGGGTGTTCTGGTAGGTCGATTTCGTTCAACATAAGTTGAAGCAGGTCACCGTAGTCAGAGGTGTCGCCAACCATAACCGCGCCAAGCAGTTTCTTGTTGTCTTTAGAAACGATAAGACGTTTGTAAACTTCTTGTTCTTCGTTCTGGTAAACGTAACTCTTACAGCCTTCAGTACGACCGTTCGCGTCACCGATTGAACCTACTTTTACACCTAGAAGTTTCAGCTTCGCAGACATGTCAGCGCCTTCGAATTTGCTTTCTGTGTTACCTAGTAGGTGGTCAACAGCAACGGTCGCCATCTTGTAGCCAGGAGCAACAAGGCCGTAGAACATTTCGTTCCAAGACGCACACTCACCAATCGCGTAGATGTTCTCATCAGAAGTCTGACAATGGTCGTTGATAGCAACACCGCCACGAGGTGCCACTTCTAGCTCCATTTGGCGTGCTAGTTTGTCTTGTGGACGAATACCTGCAGAGAATACGATGAAGTCTGTTTCTAGTTCTGAACCGTCAGCAAAACGCATAACGTTGCGTGCGTTTGTGCCTTCTGGCGCAATCTCAAGCGTATTTTTGCTGGTGTGAACGTTCACGCCCATACGCTCGATCTTGTGACGAAGTTGGTTACCACCAGCCAGGTCAAGTTGCTCAGCCATTAGTTTTGGCGCGAACTCAACAACGTGCGTTTCTACACCCAGTGCTTTCAGTGCGCCTGCTGCTTCAAGGCCTAGCAGACCACCACCGACAACAACGCCTGATTTGCTCTTCTTCGCACACGCTTCGATCGCTTTAAGATCTTCGATAGTACGGTAAACAAAACAGTCTTTGCTTTCGTGACCTTTAATAGGTGGAACAAATGGGAATGAGCCAGTAGCAAGAATCAGCTTGTCGTATTGAACTTCACGGCCAGTGCTTGAGTAAACAATGCGGTTTTCACGGTTGATGTTAATCGCGCGTTCGCCGATCAGCATGTTAATACCGTGTTTCTCGCAGAAGCCTTCTTTTACTAAAGAAAGTTCATCTGCAGTATGGTGAGAAAAGTAAGAGGAAAGATGCACACGGTCGTATGCGACACGAGGTTCTTCACAGAAAACCGTAATGTCTATATTAGACATATCAGCTTTCTCGACTAAGTCTTCAATATAACGGTGCCCTACCATACCGTTACCGATGACTACTAGCTTCAACTTGCTCATTATAATTCCTAAGGGTTAGGTTCTTATCACTGAGCTCATTGTTAATTGTGAAAGAAAATTAATACATGATGTAAATCAATTACAATTTCAAACTACCCTAAAGGGGTAGATGAACGGATTTATCTGACTATTGCGAAATAAAAAGTAATTTATTAACGGATATTGGTAGTTTTAACAAACTGAGATAACCGAAGCCATGCTAGCAACGGACTATACCGTTTTGCTTTTATGAAGTTAGGCTGACCATCGAAACCGAGCACACCTACGATAAATCCTGCTTTGCTTCTAAACGACGCACTCACTTGACTTCACCGTTTCAAGGTGAACAGAGAACAATATCTGAAGTGATTGAAAGATTTAGAAAAATCAAGCTTCACAACAAAAATTTTTTACTAGCTAAGTCGCACTATAAAGACTAAAATCAGGTTTAGTTCATATGGAATAGCGTCCATATGATTGATACCGTAATTGACATATAGAGTGCCGTCCCATTTTTGTGAGGCGGCCTTTTATTTGGGAGTCATAAAATGTCAGAAAACAATTCTATCTACATCTCAAGCTTAGATATGAACCGAATCACGGCCTTGTTGGATAAAATGCCAAACATCGCAGCGGAGCTTGTGGAATTAGAAGCAGAGCTCGACCGAGCAACAGTTCTTGAGCCAGAACAAATGCCAGATAACGTGGTCACGATGAACTCGACTGTAGAGTTTAAATTTTCAGGTGAAGATAGAACCATGACAAAGACACTGGTTTACCCTTCTGAACTGAAAAGCAGTGATGATATCTCTATTTTTGCGCCCGTAGGCAGCGCACTGATCGGTTTGTCTGTCGGCCAAAAACTTGACTGGCCAATGCCAAATAATCAAGTGAAGACAATTGAAATTGTCGATATCACATACCAACCTGAGCGTTGTGGTGCACTAAACCGCTAACCCTCAGTAGTCCCGGTGCAAAGGCCTCCATTTAAGACTTTGCACCAGGAGAGCCCCTCGCTTACCCCCTATTTCCTTCTTTGTTTTCCAAGCATTTACTTTGCTGCTCTTAAGTAACATCACCGATTCTTTATTATTTACCGCATATTCAATACTTATATCTCCAAGCTCAATCATAGAAATTGCAAAGTATTTTTCGTATATTGTCGCTCCGAAAACGACGTAAATTATGCGCAAAATGGAAGAATATCTAACTCGAATTGCCTGCTTAGAAAAAGAAAATGAAGAGCTGAAGCGGAAGAATGCGCGACTACAAGAAAAGTTGAATGCTGCACTCGACAGTAATGGACTGTGTTTGTGGGAGCAGCATATTCCTTCAGGTACTTTGACGATATTCAATATGCAGTGGGGCAAAATGCTAGGTTATCAGCCCCATGAGTTAACCGCGACGGTTGAAACGTGGAAAAACAATCTCCACCCTGAAGATTATGATCTTGCGGTGGGTGCATTTGAAGATCACCTAGCTGGCAAAACCGACCTTTATGAGGTAGTGCATCGCATGATTCATAAAGACGGCAGTGATAGTTGGGTCTACGATCGAGGGCGCATCGTCGAGTATGGTTCTGATGGCGAACCACTGCGCATGATGGGCACTCATATCGATATTACAAAAGAAAAGCGATATGAGCAGCAACTGGCTAAGTTAGCTTCGAGTGATCCATTGACCGGACTGTTAAATAGAAAAGCAATTGAGGAAAACTTTAATCATCAACCTCAAACCAAGCCGTCTCAGCAGTCTGCCTTAGTGTTTGTTGATATAGATAATTTTAAAGCAGTTAACGACCAGCTAGGTCATCATACTGGTGATACTCTCCTCATTAATATAGCCAATAGCTTAACAGAGCTTGCGTCAAGCAAGTCTCAAGTTGGACGCATAGGAGGCGATGAATTTGTTATCTTAAACTGGCATTCAAGTCGAGAGGAAATATCCCAACTTTGCAATCAACTCTTAGACTCAATCATTCCAGCGATAAATCAAGACTTACATAAAGTAACTATAGGAATGAGTATCGGTGTTTGTCTCTTTAACAAAGGAAAGCAACCGTTTAATGAAGTGTATCAAAAGGCTATGTTCCCTTTAATTGTTGCTGAAGACTTAACATCCTGTTTTCATTAAGTTCTTCAGTAACTTCCATGT
>NZ_JAWPOX010000397.1:0-769 GCF_033344475.1 Vibrio sp. 1288 | reverse complement strand
TTTTTTCTGCTCTGCGGCGAGCTGGCAAGAAAAGTAGAAAGCAAAAGCAAATGCGAAGAAGGAAGCTAAGTTGGCTAATTTCGCCATGAAAATGCCGTCCTCTGACCCAAGCAGAGGTAGCAAATCGGTATGGAAGTAGGCGTTACTGCTAATCCAAATAATAATGCATGTCGAATAGGCGATATAAGGCGCGTGGTACGAACCTAAGATCACTTCGTTCTTTTGTTTAAGGCGATAGCAGTAGTACAGCAGCCACACGAGAACCACGGCCACTGTAGCAAACAGTGTGATGGCTTTCGGGTAGAGTAGGCCACTAAGACCTATATCAAGCATGTTCATTCACCTGCGTATTTTGTCTGATTACTCGAATACGGCGTTTATAATCGCGAAAGTCTGTGCGTTTAAAGGTGTCTACCATCGATTCAAAATTCCAGAAGCCCCGGTACGTATTAATACCGTCACCGTTAATGTCGCAGTATCCTGAATGAAAGTAGGCTTTAGAATCAATAGATTGATAAAAATTTAACATGAACGCTTGTTCTATAATGGTGAACCCAACCTTGTAGCCTGACTGAAACAGCACATTCATCAGCTCTTTTTGTGCAAGATATAAGAAGTAGAGCTTGTGTTGAACGCTGCCGCTCACAGTAAGACGTAGCACTTCGCATACCGTCTCTGTTTTAGTTATGTGTGTTTGGAATGCCTGATCAAACCCTGTTAAAGAACCATAGTCTGTAACGAGGTCACTCGCCAAGATATCAAGACGATT
>NZ_JAWPOX010000396.1:0-770 GCF_033344475.1 Vibrio sp. 1288 | reverse complement strand
CCAAGGCGTGGTTCACGTACCTCCATTGCGTCAGCGCCCTGACGACATCGTGACGATATTTCATTACTTCTTAAAACTGAGTTGTAAGAAATTAGGCAAAACATTGCCAAATGTCGACTCTAGCTATCTCGCGCTACTGAGAGGTTATCCGTGGCCGGGCAACATCCGTGAGCTAAGAAACATCGCTGAGTTATACGCAATCGGAATTGTTAAGCTAACGGGTAAAGAGCGCATCTACTCACAAAATGAGATTCAGCTTCCATTGGATGATTTGGTGGACGATTTTGAAAAGCAGCTCATAGAAGATGCGCTGTTTTTGCACTCCGGGCGAATTACGGATGCGGCAAACCATCTGCAAATACCGCGTAAAAAGCTGTATTTGAGAATGAAAAAGCACGGAATTGAAAAGGGCAATTACAAGTCGCGATAACAAAAAAGCGTTTGAGGTCTACATCAGTAAGCTCAAACGCTTTTTTCATCAAAATTCAGAGTGGCAAACACCAATCTGCGGCATAGAAAATTAACTGATCACCGTGAGATACGGATAACGAATCACGATGGCAATTACGGACATGGCCATTAAAGTTTGCGCTGAATAGTACGTGACCATCACCACTTGCCGAGAAAATACCGAGTAACCACCAAAGCGCTCAAAAGCCAGCACCGTGCCGGAAATGATGAAGATAAAACTTCCTAACACCGCAAACGAAGATGACTGCGTTTTCCCACTTAGATAATACTCAATGGCCATCCAACACATGGTCATCAAA
>NZ_JAWPOX010000395.1:0-770 GCF_033344475.1 Vibrio sp. 1288 | reverse complement strand
ACCGATGTCAGAGTCCAAATCTAGGAAGTAATCAATGTCACTGACTTGTGAGTAATCAACTTTCACAATCCATTGTTTATTGATAATACCATCGTGCTTAACTTGGTAGCCCCAGCGAGAATCATCTTGATATTTTTTATCGCTGTTGAGGTATTCGCCTTTCTGTTTACCTTCACCCCAGCCATCGGGTAGGTTACGGAAATCGGTGTCGAGTTTGGTGCCACGTTGCTGCATGTAGAGTGCAGTGAGTGTCATGTCGTATTGAGGCGCGATGTTCCAGTAAAATGGCACTTCCACTTCCATACCGTCACTAGAACCGTAAGAAAGAGAAGGGAATAGGAAACCGGTTTTACGCGTGTTGCCAATAGGCATGGTCATGTATGGCACGTAAAACACGGGCACATCCATGATCTCAAAACCAGGCTGGTGCAGCGTGGCGGTCTCTTCGTCTTGGTCTACATCAATACCAGACGCAACCAAGCGCCATGAATTATCGCCTTCCGGACATGATGTGATTGAGCCATCTTCTAGTTCATAGACAGACTGACCTGTACGCGCAATGTAAGCAGCAGTACCACGACCTTGTTGGCAAAGAAATTGGTATTCGGTGTTTTCAAGCGAGAAGGTATCTTGGTTGATGTCGTTGGTAACACGATCTGAGCGGGCTTTAACTTGTCCGTCATTGAAGGTCACGTTGCCTTCTGCCACCACCACGTTGTCTTGTTGGTGCAGGGTTACGCTATCTGCGGTGATTTTCTTCGGACCTTGCG
>NZ_JAWPOX010000394.1:0-770 GCF_033344475.1 Vibrio sp. 1288 | reverse complement strand
AAAGTGCTGTTCAGTGTGGCTAACATGATGCATCCGGGCACACTTGAGCATGGTGATCCCGCAGAGTTTTCGACGAAAGGCATTTCCTTCTTTATGACGTTGCCTTGCTATGGCGAAGCTGAGCAAAACTTCAACTTGATGTTGAGAACTGCGCAGCAGATTGCGGATGATATGGGAGGGAATGTTCTCGATGACAAGAGAAACTTAATAACTCCTGACCGTTTAGCTGCTTATCGACGCCAAATAGTTGAGTTTAATGCGGCTAACGCATAATCTTACTACCCAATTATAAAAGGGCTCCGATTGGAGCCCTTTTTCATGGATTCCCAACCTCATCGATTGACAATATACGGGGCTTTACTATGTCTGAATCAGTACATCAACGGCTAGAAGAACTCAAAGAGTCGTTGCACTACCACGCCGTTCGCTACTACGTGGAAGATAATCCAGAGATTCCAGATGCAGAATACGACCGCCTAATGCGTGAACTGCTAGAAATTGAAGCTCAACATCCTGATTTAGTGACGGTTGATTCGCCAAGTCAGCGAGTGGGTGGTAAGCCGCTTTCTGAATTTAGTCAGGTGACACACGAAGTCCCAATGTTGTCATTAGATAATGCATTCGACGACAGTGAACTCGACAGCTTCCATAAACGTGCTCAAGACCGAATCGGTGGAGAAAGCATTAAGCAGTATTGTTGTGAACCAAAGCTAGATGGCTTAGCCGTGAGTCTGTTGTATGAAAACGGTATTTTAGTTCAAGCGGCAACG
>NZ_JAWPOX010000393.1:0-771 GCF_033344475.1 Vibrio sp. 1288 | reverse complement strand
TGTATATCCAAGTCGATAACGCACTCTTCTTTCCATCGTAAAGATGAGCTTTTTGCCAGACCGTTGCCATGGTTTCTTGAACCATCTCCATAGCAACTTGCTCATTACCAACGTGCTTGTAGGCAAACTGTTTTAGCTTGGGTGCATAAAAACGGAATACGAACGCAAAAGCCTCTCTATCTTTGGCTTTTACTTTATCCATGTAAGCGTTCCATTCATTTCGCCCCAATTTTTGTGGGCTATCACTCATCATAATCAGCCTTTACTATAGGGAGGCTCTCACCTCCCTTCTTCCTAATCGGTGATGTCATCAACGAGAAGATTGAAGCCACCATTGTTTCCGTCATCAATGGCAACCGCTTGGTAGACAACACCATTCATTAAGTCTACTGGTAGCGAATCGATCGCGACCGCGTCAGGGTTGCCTGCGACGGTGACAGTTACGTAGTAAGTGCCTGCCGCAACATACAATCCTTTCGCACTTTCTTTATACGCAAAGTTTGTGATGGTTGGATCACTGCCCTCTATCCCTACTGACGTTGTGAGGTAGATATCCACCACCTCTGCTACTGAGTTGGCTGCCGCATGAGTCAGGTTTAACGTCGCGCTGGTTGCCACTGCTCTTCTCATGTCTTCACCATTAAAGACTCTATCGCAATAAAAGGGCTTACAACTCCGACAGCATATACGCTGTCATCTTTCCCGCCATCAACCCTTAGTCCATCAACATCAATTATCGGATGACTCGTAGTGCCATCGACAAGATGCCCT
>NZ_JAWPOX010000392.1:0-771 GCF_033344475.1 Vibrio sp. 1288 | reverse complement strand
TTACCATTAATCTTAACGCTAGAAGACCCCGCAGATATGCTGTCAGGCGGCCCGATACAAACGAGTTTGTCACCTTTTCTCGCGGCAGGGATGCCTCCTATTTTTACATTTGGAGAACCCATAACAACAGGACCTCCAACATGAGGGATCTTGCCTGTTTTCTTTGGACAAAGGTGAAAACTTCCAATCACTGCTGCTGGTTTACCCATTCTCAGTTCCCTCTTAATTCAAAGAGATTTGTCCTGCTTTCAATGCGATTGCAGAGCCATTGATAGAAATCTTGTTGCCCTTAATGTTGATTTCGCCAGAACTCGACATTTGAATTGAGGCTCCACCGACTTTAATTTCAATACTTTTCCCTGCATTGAGGGACAACACTTTTCCAGTGTCAGAGGTATAGTTCTCTCCCACTTTTAACATCGCATTTTTTCCAACGTCTTGAGTGACATCGTTGGTTACTTTCTCAACTTTATTGTTCTCAACCACAATATCTACGCAGTCTTCGACTAACATTTGGAACAACTTTTCTGCGTGAAGGTAAATGTGTTCTTCGCCAGGTTTATCTTCAAAGCGTAACTCGTTGAAATTGGCGTTTCCTTTTTGAACTGAGCGGGACTTAAAACCGCTTTGAGAACTTTTCTCTGGAAGAGAATACGGGGGCAACTGGCTCCCGTTATACAGCGCACCCGTGACAATAGGTTGATCTGGGTCGCCATTCACAAACTCTACGATAACCTCTTGCCCTACCCGAGGATGAAACACCGCACCCCA
>NZ_JAWPOX010000391.1:0-771 GCF_033344475.1 Vibrio sp. 1288 | reverse complement strand
TTTTCGTCCTACGCTGAGCCTCAACACTGGCGAGCTAAAAAAGGCGACACGGAATACATGATTATCGGCTCCGTACATGTCGGTGATAAAAGCATGTATCCACTTCCGAAAAACATCACTAAGTTTTTGGAACAAAGCTCGGGCTTAATTATTGAGGCCGATGTAAGAAGCTCTGAAGGTGTGGTGTACCCAGAGAGTTCGATTCTCTCTAAAGACGTACTCGACAAAACTCAACGCCAACTGTTAGTGAACATCGCCAAAGATCTAGGCATGGCAGAAGCGCAACTTCTCAATGCGCCACCTTGGACCGCAGCTCTGACCATCCAACTCGCGCTAGTCAATAAGCTTGGCTACGTATCGGACAAAGGTGTAGACATGCATCTAATTGGTTTAGCTGAGAAAAAGCACCTCCCAGTCCTCTCGTTAGAATCGGTGCAGTTTCAAATCGGTCTTATTGCTGGTCAGCCAAATGGTGGGCAAGAAATGCTGCTGTCCTCGATAGACGAATACGAAGGTGGTGACAAACTTGTACAGTGTTTGATAGAAAGCTGGAAAAGTGGTGATGGCAGTATGCTGGAAGAGGCATCTTTAACAGACAAAGCGACGGAAGATTTTAACGAAGCGTTCTTATATTCTCGCAACCGTGATTGGGCGAAAAAACTCGATACTGGCAGTGTGCTGCCTAAAAAGTCAGGTCGCTACACCGTTGTGGTTGGAAGTCTGCATCTGGTGGGTAAAGACAACCTTATCGATTTGCTCGCACAACGGGGA
>NZ_JAWPOX010000390.1:0-771 GCF_033344475.1 Vibrio sp. 1288 | reverse complement strand
GCGTAGCCTTCTTCACGCTGTTTGATGAAATAAGCATTCTCACAATAGCGAGCCGAGTCAATCACCACTGGGATATCGTATTTGGTGGCAATTTCGTACACGCTGCGCATGTTTTCCATCGATACCGGTTGGCCACCCGAGCTGTTACACGTCACTGTCGTGATGATGGCACAGATGTTCTTCGAGCCATGCTCTTCAATCGTTTCTACCAGTTTGTTGAGGTCGAAGTTACCTTTCCAATCGTAAGGCGTCGTGGTATCGAACGCTTCTTCCGTCACAACGTTGATAGCCTTACCGCCGTTGAGCTCAATATGCCCCGCAGTGGTATCAAAGTGATAGTTCGAGATGAACACCGGCGTTTCACCGCCACGTACTTGGCGCATACGTTCAATCAGAGCAGGGAACAATATCTGCTCCGCCCCTCGGCCTTGGTGTGCAGGCACCGTCAGTTTGTAGCCGAAGAAATGCTCCACTGCGCTGCATAAGTTGTAGTAGTTACGACTACCCGCGTAAGACTCATCCCCCAACATAATGCCAGCCCACTGGTTATCGCTCATGGCACCTGTGCCGGAATCGGTAAGCAAATCGATATACACGTCATCACTGCGCAATAAAAATGGGTTGTAACCCGCTTCTTTGAGAGCGATTTCTCGGTCAGCCAACGTGGTCATTTTGATTGGCTCAACCATTTTGATACGAAAAGGTTCTGGAATACGTTTCATTGTTAATTTCCTTGTACACATGGCCCTACGCGCTAAAGCGTAAGAGTAG
>NZ_JAWPOX010000389.1:0-772 GCF_033344475.1 Vibrio sp. 1288 | reverse complement strand
GTGGCACAGCAGACAAGCAAACTTTTAATGAAAACCACATTCTTGCTATCGCACAAGCAGTTGCAGAAGTACGTGCCAAGCAGGGGACTACAGGGCCGTTGTTTGTGGGCAAAGATACCCACGCGTTGTCAGAACCTGCGTTTTCAAGCGTAATCGAAGTTTTGATTGCGAATGGTGTAAAAGTCATCGTACAGCAGGATAATGGCTACACTCCAACACCTGGCATTTCTCACGCTATCTTAACTTACAATCTAAAGCATGATGAGAAAGCGGATGGCATCGTTATCACACCGTCTCATAATCCACCACAAGATGGCGGTATTAAGTACAATCCAACACATGGCGGTCCAGCAGAAGCAGAATTGACTCAAGCGATTGAAGATCGTGCGAACGAGATCATTGCTGGTGGCCTAAAAGATGTGAAGCGTCTAGCGCTAGCAGAAGCGAAAGCATCTGAGCTATTCGTAGAGATGGATTTGGTGAAGCCTTACATCGATGACTTAGTAAATGTTATCGATATGGAAGCGATCCAGAAATCGAAGTTGAAAATTGGTGTGGATCCACTTGGTGGCAGCGGCATTGATTACTGGCGTCAAATCGGCCAAGCATACAACTTAGATCTGACCTTGGTCAGCGAAGCGATTGACCCATCATTCCAGTTCATGTCGCTTGATAAGGACGGCGTGGTTCGTATGGACTGTTCTTCTCCATACGCAATGGCTGGTCTGCTAGCTCTGAAAGATGAATACGATCTTGCGTTTGGTAACGACCC
>NZ_JAWPOX010000388.1:0-773 GCF_033344475.1 Vibrio sp. 1288 | reverse complement strand
CCAAACCGTGCCAGAATTGCCATTCCAAACGACCCAACTAATGGAGGCCGAGGGCTGTTACTACTCGCTGATGCGGGCTTGATTGAGCTTAAACCAGGTGTTGGCCATAAAGCCGCGTTAACCGATATTAAGAGCAATCAAAAAGAACTGGAGTTCGTTGAGGTAGATGCGGCGCAGCTGCCAAGAACGCTGGATGACGTTGATGCCGCAGCTATTACGATGAATTACGTGATGTCTTCAGGCTTAGACCCTAAGAAGCAAAGTATTTTCCTAGAGTCCAAAGACGCACCTCTCGCTGTTATGGTTATTGCGACTCGTGAAGCCGACAGAAACAACGAAGCTTACAAGAAGTTCGTCTCTATTTACCAATCCCAAGAAATTCGCGACTTCCTTGATAGCACTTTCAAAGGAACGATTGAACCAGCCTTTTAAGTAAGAATTAATCCTTGAGCAAGCTATCTTGCTTAGAGAGACAAAACGACAGAGGCTCATGAAAAAAAGCGTGAGCCTCTGTCGTATCAAATGGTATCAATCGTACTTGGAGTTAGATTATCGGTTTTCTGCTTCTAATTTTAGCGCGATATAGTTTTGTGCGGCGGTAACCAAATCAGAACGATTGATGATCTTCCATAGGAAAAATGGCGGGATTAAGAATGCAATGAAATAAAACGACTCATGAAAAAAGATCTGAGCAATTGCATCTTGATGTTCCCACAGCGCCGTAAGCGCGAAAAGATCGAGCATCACGCCAAGTACACCAAAAACAACTGAAA
>NZ_JAWPOX010000038.1:0-42083 GCF_033344475.1 Vibrio sp. 1288 | reverse complement strand
GTGACTGAAGCATAGGAGTTCCCTCCAATCGTTGCCTACTTTAAGTATAACAACAGTTAAAGGGAACATAGCCTTTCGAAAGAACCATTGGACGACTAGTCAGAGTATCTAAACAAGCGATATCGTTGCTAAGTTAACCTAACCATTGCAATGGCATAGTAACGTGAATGCTTAGTTAGAGGTGAACTCGTCACCTCATAAGTTAACTGGTGACATTGACATAACGCCGCTAAATGGGATTCTTATTAAGCACTTTTTAGATGAAACTTTCTAACCAAATCGGGTCGCGATTTATCAAAACGAATTTGAAAATAATGAATTTTTCACTATTTTCAAATTCGTGATTAGGAGCCAAAATGTAGGTTTACAGTTTCAACTGTTTTTGGATTTCTGTTGGAAAAGTAACTTAAACAATTGACATTAAATAGATTTAATGGGAAATGGCTCTTACAAAACCCGAACTGCGCCCCCTTCCAAGCTGATGATGATGTAGGTTCGATTCTCGCTGTACACTCCATTCTCATAGGCTACTTTACCTAAAGCTTCGAACGCCTCCCATGGGGCTCGAATCGCAATTCCATGGATAGCCCCCTCAAATCGAATAAGTTTCTTCCGCATAGAAGTTACCTTTAGACGCATAAGTCCAACACTGGCCACATGAACTTTATTAGGGAAAACCCAACAAACTAACGAATGTCAAACCTTTGCCGAACATAGTAATCGAGCAAAAATGCTCTAGAAGTTGGCGTCATCACTGTAGGCTCACAATAAACTATCTCATTGTCACTTTTTTGGTTCAGTTTACACACTAACTCCGCAGCACACTTAAGGAGTCCATATACTGGAAAGACGCAACCAGAAACACCGAGTGTAGTGGTTCAGATTTTGAGCCTGAATCAGAGCTACCCCATAAGCATCAAACTCTAAGATCAAAAAAGCAAACCCACGGACTCGCTTTTTTGTTAGCTCGCTTTTGATGCCGCGTGCTGCTCTACCATAAACGCGATCACTTCTTCGTTTAAGCAAGATTTGCTGATGTATTGGCGTTGTTTACCAAGGTGAAGGATAAAGCCCAAATCAGTTTGTTCGAGTTGGTCGATATCATTCCAAGCGAGGCTGCGGTCAACTTTACCGCTTTTGTAGCGTACGCCATCTGCATTCACTTCAAACACCACTTTACTGCCGCGACTTGAGCTGATGGTTTGACGCCACAGCCACCAAGTTCTTTTGAAGTAAACGCTGCACGCTTCAATCACACTCAATACGATAAAGAACCAACCGACGTAACCGTTAGGTAGCAGTTCAAACTCCAATAAAACCACACCAAAAATTAGAAAGAGGATCCCTTTCAAATACGCTTGCGGGAACTTAACTGGCTGGCTAGTTTGATCATAACACTCAGCAAAAAATGGCTTGTCGAGTGTGTATTCTGTAGTGAATTCGAAATCTTTAGACATGTATGGTTACTTCAAGGCTTCTGTAAATGAGTATTCTTGGTTGCACTCTTGCAACGCGAGCATTGTAGCGCTTCTCTGGCTTTATCTTTAGCCCTTTTGATGCTGTTTTGTAAATCAATGATAACGAAACATTAGAAGACCTCGGTGCACTCGCCAAGATCAAACAAGGCGAACCATTTGGCTCGCCTTGTTAATTAATGACCTATATGACTTATGAGGTTTTCTACTTTAGAGGGTCGTTGTCTGGCAATGCACTGTGTATCCAGACTGCCAGTCGGTGTTTGATGCTTGCGCCGTCTAGCTTGCTTTCCGGTAATGGGGTGATCTGTTTGGCATCAACCAAGAATAGGTAAATCGCTTTTACTCTTAGAGGTTGTGGTGACTGAGGAAGGTCAAAGCCTTGTAGCTTCGCCATCTTCCCACCAATCTCTAGTGCCTTCTTAACCAGTTTGTCTTCATTGTGAAGTTTGGAGCTTTTTGACATTGATAAATCCTCTTCTTCGCTTCAATTAAGAATACATGAAGTGTCGCGTATGGCGTGTTAGTAAGCTCGCATATTGATAAGTTTATGCCTTCTTACCGAGTAACTGATTGAAAAACGACCTTAATTCGTCATCACCAAGATTGAGCAGGTAGTCACCAATATACCATTCAACAATCGATTGATTTGGATGTGCCGTGACTTGCGGGTTACCAAACCAAATGCCCTTTTCCGTGGCAAACGTGTGTTGGAGTTCTTTCAACTCTTCGCAGCTAAATGGCAGGATAAGGTGCAACATGTTTGCTTGAGGCTGGGTTGGTCTCACCGCCAAAGATGGGAACTCTTCAATGATCTTGTAGATCTGTTTTGTTCGCTCAAACAGAGCCGGCATTTGTGACAACCTTTCATCAAACTGCATTGCCGCAGACACCACATAAGGTGTTCTGTGATAGAGGTTGCCACCTTGCCGCTTCATCCACATTGAAGCCAGTTCAATGAACGACTTTGAGCCAAGCAACATAGATCCGCCCATGCCGTTGATGCCTTTGTAAAGTGAAACATAGGTCGTATCAAAACCAGCGGCGATCTCGCGGTATTCTTTCTGATAGTAAGCTGCGGTTTCCCAAAGTCTTGCGCCATCCATATGGAGATGAATTTTGTTTTCGGCGCAGTACGCTTTGATTTCTTCCAGTTCTTGCCATGAAGGTAGCTGACCACCAATTTCTCGCATCGGGAGTTCATAAAGAACGGCTGCGATTTCATCCGGCCAAGCAGTGAGATCCTCAAGCTTCCATGTTTGATAAGGGTTCCCTACTGGCAAAATACTAAAGCGATGTTGAAGCTGATAGCCTTGTTTTTCATGCACCGGAATATGGCTAGATGCGTGCATGGCGACAATAGGATTACGCTTTTGTCTTGTGACAATTTCAAGCACCGTTGGCTGCGTCATCGTCCCTGTTACAACAAAAAGCCCTGCCTCGTAACCCAGCAGATCGGCAACCTTTTGCTCGAACGCTTGAATCGTTTCTCCCTCACCGTAGACATCGTGATTTACGTTGTTCTCTTCGCACCACTTTGTCATTTTCGCAAAGTGTTCGGCTGGAGAATCTTCTTTATTACCAGAGAGATGGATATGACAAAGCTGTTTTAGGTGGGCACTCATTGTTCTGTCCTTTGAATCAAAGCTTCAACAATGTAACTTGTTAAAACGGAGGCGTAAACTGCATTTTCGCGATGTATTTTCTGCGTATGCCTCCGTGCTGAACCTCCGGTTGGACATAGATTTAACTTAAGAGTGATTTACGCAGAACAAAGATCATGCTCACCGTAAACAAGCCATTTAGGTAAATATGCGGCTTCTGGAATCGTCCAGCCATACTTATCGTATGCTAATGCAGCAAGACCAGTCAGTTTCAGAGAAACATTTCCTTTTGGCGAATAGCGAACATCTTCATTCATGTAGAACTGGTAATGCGCCTCTAACGCATCCCTCAGTGCCTCTTGATAATGTGCCTCATCGCCATCGATAATGGCAACAAACACATTCACAAATGGAATAAACAAAGAGTGTACATATGGCACTCTGGTTGATTCTAAGTATTGCGGAGAAGATTTCTCCATCACAGTTTGCAATAACTCAGGTAACGCTGATGAATTGCTAAATACACCGTTAACGAACTCGACTAGCGCAACATTAAACGGCGTCTTTATAGAAACTAACGACTCATCCATGATGGTCATCAGCTCTACGCAGCGCCAATCTCTCGCTGCCATTGCTAAACAGATTTCATCCAACCAAGCATCCATTGTTCCTTCTGCAACAGAACGGTTACCCACTTCCGAAAAGTGTCGGTGCCCAACGGAAAATTCAACCACTTGGTCTGAATGATTGGCCAGCAAGTACACGTTATTCAGTAACTCAAGCGCCCTTTTTATGTAAGCTGGCGAGGCCTGATGTTGTCCGAATTCGGAAGCGGTGAAGAATGCCTCAAGCGAATCCCAAGCATCGCCTTTCATTCTTTTAAGAGGTTGCTTATAAAAAGATTGTTTTTCATCAAGCATTCTTTCCCAGAAGCTGTAGAAATCTTCATCTTCTTCACGAAAAATACGCAATTTTCTTTCTTCAGGTATCTCTAAATAATGATTCTTCATTGGTTCCATCATTCCCTAGCCTCTCATTATAAGTTGTTCTAATTTTTTGCCGTGATGATATTCATACTCAAAATCAAGCCGTGAATGATGCCGAAGTTGATTTATAAAATCAATTTATAATCAGTATGTTGTATCGAAAGTTAATGCTTAATTGAAATGAATCGAAAAGCCGAAAAACATTTGAAATATAAGGCTACCGCACAAGCCGCGATGGGTAAGCCAGAACGTACCTGTCCATAAACTGTGGACGACGAACACTGACTTTGTGGAGTAAAGATAGACAGATATTCACCATTGTGTTCGCCTTTCTTTTTCTGTCGCTTTCGATAATACTCTTGCGCAATATTACTCAGCTGGAAAATTTTATGCCTCAAGCAAACTCTGTGGTCGTACTCGACTTTGAAACCACAGGTCTCTCTCCTACTTTAGGTGATCGCGCAATAGAAATTGGTGCAGTAAAGTTAGTCAATGGCGAGGTTGTCGATAGTTTTCAGCAACTCATGAATCCCGGTTTCAGAGTGAGTTCTTTCATTGAGAACTACACCGGCATTACCAACAATATGTTGCGATCGGCACCAAGCTGCGAAGAGGTAATGGCGTCATTTAGTGAGTTCATTGCAGGCGAAAACCTTATCGCTCACAACGCGTCCTTCGATAAACGATTTTTAGATGCGGAGCTTGAACGAATCAACTGTGGTTATTCGGGTGAGTTTGCTTGCTCCTTACTAGTGGCAAGACGGCTCATTCAAGAAGCCCCATCACATAAGCTAGGTGAACTTGTTCGCTATAAAAATATCGACAACGACGGTGTTTTCCACCGAGCACTAGCCGATGCGCAAATGACAGCCAAGCTTTGGCTCTTAATGGTCGAAGGGATAGAAAACTCAGGCGTCGAAAAACCAAGTTTTCAGTTGATGCAAACGGTCAGTAAAACAGCCAAAGGAAAAGTCGACCTGCTACTCGCCAAAAGCCGTGCGTAACCCCCTCCGAACTAAAAGCTGATTCTAGTCTCTTCGACGTTTAAGTGATTTTCGATATACATGCGATATTGGCTATATCTGTCAATATCGCAGTGCTTCTTATTCAAAACAAAGATCGCCTGGGTCACTCTATCCTCCAAAACTTCTAAAAAAATCGTGAATTATGTCTCACCGATTTAGATACTCGCTATAGTCACTCGAGACAATACGCAACAATTCGAGGTGTATTCACTGACTACTGATTTGTAAGCGATGATCAACAATGTTTTTCTGTTCTTAGAACAGTTTGCAGCTTTACTCATACTCGTACTGATTTCTGTTTTTGCTGTTGGCTTTTTATTTTTTGGTAAGGAAGCTCAAGAGTTTACACCAAGCATAAAAGGACGTATTACGAAGAACGATACCCCCATAAAGAATGCAAATGTAGTACTTACCATTCGGTCAGAAAATCGTTCTTTCGAACGTAGCTTCACCACGAATACAAATGGGGAATTCAAGTTTGATCCTGTTTTCAGAAAAAGGAATAAAGTTCTAAGTATTTTCGACGGTCTATTTCAAACAATATGCAGTGTAGAAGTGACCACAACCGTTGCCAATCAAAAGGTTGTTATTTGGAAAGGAGTTTTCAGGCATCATGTCATCGGTATGAAGGAAAGAGTAAATATGTCTAATTTAAACTGCGAAGCCACCAACCCCATCAGAAAGTTTGAATTTCAATCCCATGGGGATTCCGTAAGTAGTCAATGTGACTTAAGTGATTACTTAAAAGTAAACAGATAGAGTAATGTTTACTCTATCAAACTCCTCAACTTCCTAATCCGAAAGCGGTAGTTCGCTGGTCTCACCAACCAAACTGGCTTACTATGCCAGGTACCTAAAACGCTTTGTGAGTCACTCATGAGCAGAAAAAATAACAAAAATCTCAGCATTCTTCTTAAACTCAGCACCTTTATTGCACCTTATAAATGGCGGGTTGCGGCAGCCTTGGTTGCCCTTGTCGCGACAGCAAGTTTGACGTTATCCGTTGGCTATGGAGTGCGCATTCTTATCGACCAAGGCTTTGCTCAGCAATCATTGCAAGAGCTCACCAATGCGATTCAGTTTATTGTCGGTGTCACATTGTGTATTGCCATTGGGACTTTCTTTCGCTTTTACCTTGTCTCTGCCGTAGGTGAGCGCGTTAGTGCGGATATTCGCCTTGCGGTGTTTAATCATGTGATTACGCTGCATCCGAGCTATTTTGAGACCAACAGTAGCGGCGACATAATGTCGCGCCTGACTACCGATACCACATTGCTGCAAAGCATTATTGGTTCATCGTTCTCGATGGCGATGCGTAGCGCTTTGATGTGTTTTGGTGCCATCATTATGTTATTCGCTACCAACGTTAAGCTCACGCTGATTGTGCTTGCTTCTGTGCCTTTGGTTTTGGTGCCAATTTTGTTTTATGGACGACGCGTGCGTGCTCTCTCTCGCCAAAGTCAGGACTCAATGGCCGATGTCGGAAGCTACGCTGGAGAAGCGATAGAACATATTAAAACCGTGCAAAGTTTTAGCTCAGAGTCGCATGAACGAGCGGCTTTCGCTGTCGAGGTGGAAAAAGCTTATGAAGTAGGCAGACAGAGAGTAAAGCAGCGAGCGATCCTGATATCAGGCGTTATTGTGATTGTGTTCAGCGCGATTTCAGGCATGCTTTGGATAGGCGGCAGCGATGTGATTCACGGAAAAATGTCTGCGGGTGACCTAGCCGCATTTGTGTTTTATGCCATTATGGTTGCCTCATCGACTGCAACCATTTCCGAAGTCATGGGTGAATTGCAAAGAGCCGCAGGTGCTACCGAACGGCTGATTGAGATCCTTCAAGTAGCCAGTGATATTAAAGCGCCAAGCAACCATTTGCCTGTCCGTGCCGACATGCCTGCTGAGGTTAACTTTAATTCGGTGAGTTTCAACTACCCTTCTCGCCCAAATCAACCAGCTATCAAAGAGTTAAATCTAACTGCTGAACAAGGAAAAGTGTTGGCGTTGGTCGGCCCTTCTGGTGCCGGTAAAACAACACTATTCGAACTGCTGCAACGCTTTTATGATCCGCAAAAAGGGCAAGTGTTGTTTGGTGGTGAAGATATTCGACAGTTCGATCCAAACGAGCTTCGACGTCAAATGGCGCTCGTACCACAACAACCAGCGCTGTTTAGCCATGATGTTTTCCATAATATTCGCTACGGTAATCCTGAAGCGACGGATGAACAAGTTATCGAAGCCGCGAAAAAAGCCCATGCCCATGAGTTTATTGAGAAGCTTCCCGAAGGCTATCACAGCTTTTTAGGGGAGCGCGGCGTTAGGCTATCGGGCGGACAAAAGCAGCGCATTGCGATTGCTCGCGCGATTCTAAAAGATCCAAAAATCTTACTGCTAGACGAAGCTACCAGCGCCCTTGATAGTGAAAGTGAACATCACGTTCAGCAAGCACTTGAAGCTCTAATGAAAGGACGCACAACGCTGATTATTGCTCATCGTCTTTCGACTATCCAACATGCGGATAAAATTGCGGTGCTCGACAATGGCGAATTAGTCGATGCTGGTAACCACCAATCATTAATGCAAAGCTGTGAGTTGTATCAGCGACTTGTGGCATTGCAATTTAAGCACTTGGAGTAACGCCTAGTTAAGCGCTCAAAAATAAGCAAAGGCGGACCAAATAATTTAATAACAGGAGTTTAACGATGTTTTTGTGTCAGTCCAGCGAGCCCTTGCGAGACTAGGAATCTAATAGCTGCGCTCTGAGTGGTTAATGAGATATTTTAGACCATGAAGAGCTAGGATAGAAGATCCCACATCATGTCCCATCGTCGCTGTACAAGGTGACGAAATACAAAAGATGCCACTCGCAGTTAAACGAGCGGCATTAAACCAAGCAGCTCGCCTTTTAACAAAGGAATTCCAGTAACCAGCGTATTCTCCCTTCAACTAGAAACACTCGTTCACAACCACCATATAAAACCCAATCAACTTCATTTGTAACAATTCAGGTTTCAAAAATAGGAAATCATTACTGAAAAAGTTTACCGCGTTTTGTGTTGCTATCTATGGTTACAATATTCGAGACATCAATGCCTTTAAACCAAGCAACACAAAAGCGGCACCGATATGAACAGCGAAGCGAAACAACTATTTTCTTATCTATGTCAGCGATACGATGCGCTTTCTCAAGAGCTTGAGTCTCGCCCTTTTCCTGAATTTTCTGAGACTATTACTCATCCTCTTGGGCACTGTTTAGTCCGTTGCCCAGCAGGTAGCCAACGCTTTTCTATTGTAGCAGTCAACTTTGCACCCTCCGTTCGCGGGCAAGGCGTGCTTACTGCATTTATCGACTACATCAAAAGCAATCCTTACCACTACCAAGGTGTTGAGGTTGCAATCATTGAAAACAAGAACTTAGCTAAACGGCTTTTGTCTCTTGGCTGGAAGTACAAGTCCCTGTTTGGCAAGATTTTCTTCGCTAGCAAGCCGACCCTAGTAAAGGACTTTCAGTCTGCGTAATAGTTATTACGAAACCGCATCGACATCCAAAGTAAAACCATCACTCAAAATCCGTAAGCATGTTGAAAAAAACTTGGCGATCTTCTGCAGTACTTCCTCGATGAGCAGTGTATTCAACGTGCGCGTCTGCACTGGCTTTTGGGGATAGATTGATGCCCCATAACGCATTAATTTGGTTTGGTACGATGGAATAACGCATATCAACAATTCGCATTTCATTATTCGGATCCGTCGCTACAAAACCGTTTGAAAACCAACGGAAACGTTCGATGTCTTTTGCTTGTTGCGATTGCGGGTTTAGCCACGGAAATTGCTCTTTTATATTTAACTTTGGAGTTGATTCGCCAGGGTAAATTTTTATTGAACGCCCCACCCTTACGGCATCTACATAGTAGCTCTCTTCCGTTTCATAAATTAGTTTCCAAACCAAAAGATTGCTGAAACTTGGTTTGGCTTTTAATTGTATAGCGTTGTGTTGTCGCTCTTTGACGATTTCCCAACCAGCTACTTCTGCTCTATCTCGTTGTATCGTTCCAAGACTTAGGTAAGCCAGGCACCATAAAAATGCAATGCGGGCATAGTTTGGGCTTCGCTTCAGTGCAACAAACAAAAGCAATATTAAAATAGGGAGTGTGAACGCGGGGTCGATTACCGAAATAGTGTTCCAAGCATAACGCGTGTTGCTTATCGGCCATAGAAGCTGTGTTCCATAACTGGTGCATGCGTCTAATAACGCATGGGTACTATAACCAAGCGCGCAGTAAAACCAACTCTGCCGGAAGCATAGTCCTCGCTTCTTTACGAACAACGGATACAACAACAAAGCACAAATGAAACTACCAAACGGGATAAACAAGAGCGAGTGAGTAAATTGGCGATGGTATTCCAAATACAGCAAAGGATCAGTTGAAGAACGGATGAGCACATCTAAATCCGGAGCCATCCCAGAGACCACGCCCAACACGCCAACAACTGCAAGGTTTCGCTTGTTGCTCACGGCCAGTGGCAAAGCTGCACCCAATAAACCTTGCGTTAACGGATCCATCGTTCACTTCCTTTAGATAGATGAAGCTCAGCTGGAAAGCGTACACGCTCAATAGTCGGTTCCAATTTAAAAACCAGAAGGTTCTTCGACATAAATTATCCGCATTTAAGTGGAAAACAATACACGACTTAGTCATGCATTTGCTTGTTTAGCAACAAACACCTTGATTTAGTGTAAGAAGGAATCACGCCGTTCGCTAGTGAACGAACAAATCTGAGTCTAGGCTTGTTTGGTATTTCAAACCCGAAGGTTTATCTGACGCGAAAAAACAAGGCGATCCAAATGGCTCGCCTTGTTTCTAATTTACTGAACGATAAACGACAGGTGTTTAGTCTTGAGGATTCTCTTTCGCGTTGATTTCAGCGTAAGTGTGCAGCAGATCCGTCAATGTTTTTACCCACGCAAAAACATCCGAAGGTGCATTTTCGATTAGTTTTTCCACTAGAGCACAGTGTGTTTCTAGCGTGATGGCCTCTTCCAAACGGAATGAGATCGCGTAGAAATGCCAAAGCACCAATCGCGTCATTCGCTCGCTATTTTGCTTTGCGTTGTCTGAGTCATCAAACGCTTGTTGAATTTCACTCAGTGCGATTGCTGTCATGCGTAGCATTGCATCAAGACGTGCAGACAACATGCGGTCTTCACTATCCACTTCTTCTTGATCAAAGGTGAACAGATCATTCATCACGTCTTCTGGCACCATTTTACTGATCATACGAGCACTAAACTCTTCCAGCTCATGGCGAGGCATAGTTACAAGACAATCGAAGGTGTAATCACGAAGCATAAAATCACTCTAGGTTAGAAATCAATTTCAGCCTCGCATTCTAAATATTGAAATTTCAATTGCCAGTGTTAATTTCTATCCATCTACGAAAAACTACAAAACACCGTTGATTGCAATACCAACACCAATCCGCTGCTGATTATGATCATAGTCGATCAAGCTCTTACCATAACCCGCTGAGTATTGTGCGTACCCCTGAACTTTGCCCCAAATCGGAAATGACACTCCCAGTTCTGCAAAACCCTTATGTGTTTGAAAGTTCTGGCGACCTAAAAAGGTAAACTCGTAACCATTCCACTTGTAAGCACTCGATAGCTCAAAGTGTCCCATATAGTCTTCGATATCCGGGTTATCATCACCTTTGGGATCATTAGGCGATGTCTTTTCATCTTCAGGTATACGCCACCAAGGCTGGATAGAAACCGCAAAATTGTCTTTTGCAAAGGTTACGTTGGCATAGACACGGTTCCAACTGCGCGATAGCTCCTGTCTCTGACCGTTAGACTCATGTTCAATACCAAAACCTAACCAAGTCGAACCATCAAGTGGTTTCCAGTCAGTTGGGGTGTAGTAAAAAAGCTCTGGACGATAATTGGTTTCACGGAATGGACGAGATGCTGCACCCGTATATACCTGCCAAAATGATTTAAGAGTCATTCCAAAAAACAGACCATCGCCATCAAACAACAAGTCATCATAGTTCATTGGTACTTTAAAACTGATTTGGAACTCCGCCTCTTCCTTACGCAGTTCATCGCCGTATTTGGTGTCGGCATACGCGCGTTTATTTACACGATCACTGTATGTAAACGGAAGAATATAGTTAACGCGATGCGCGACCAGACTAAACGGTTCGAACGCGTTTTCTCGTTCTGATTCCAAACGCTTGTCGACCAAACTTTCCTGAAGTTCTTCAGGCTCTTCAATTTCTGGATCAGCGGGCACTGTGCTGGTTACTGTGTCAAGCTCACACTGCGCGCGAATGCTCTTTATGGTTTCTTCACCTTTGCTTTGCTTTATTTTGTCTAGCAAACATAAATCATAAGCACTGGCTGTTTCTCCCATCGCAACTGGCGCTGCCAATAAACTCAGTATTGATATCCCTGCCACTTTTGAAGCCATCTGAAACCCTTAATATTCTTTATGTCAAACCAGATAATTTTAGTTTTTCTTGGTAAACCGCTTGCCATTCTGACGTTAAGGCAATGTTAAATGTCCGCCGACTTTACGTCTTGGATAAATGCAACAGACTTTAGACATATCGGTCAACTATGATCAAAGCGCAAAAAACAACCAAGAGTTGAGCATCATAGATAAAAACCACTCGTTTGCATGATGCTCATGTTCTCTATGCAAAATACTGGCTCGTAACTTTGATTGCAAACCCGGCTATGAATAAACCCAAACCAAAACCCAAATGCGCCAATGTGCTAAGAAAACGGGCTTTCCAAGGTGTTGGGGTTTTACTCGCAGCAAAACCAAATCCTAGACAAGGTTGAATGACCAAAAATGGGAAGATCAACGTTACCACGCCTGTAATTAAGCTGGGCATTAGACTGGGCTCTACCAACCAATGATGACCAAAAACAGTAACGTGAGCCAAAGCGAAAGTAACGCCGATGGCATAATGCAAAAACCAGCCAAGTGACTTTTCTCCCGGCATCGCCTCTGACGCCATAATTGGCGCATGCATAAACTTTCCTTGGGGCATGTACAAAACCCAGCGCGCAACCAACGCATAGTTTAATGAAGGAATACCAAACACTCTCCTTTGTAACCATGCCCATAAATCCATTATCAAAGTGGCACCAATCCCTATTAGCACCGCTTGCAATCCCATTAAAAGCAGCATTTTTCTCTCCTCAAGTTTTTGATTTGTTAAGGTCTTAGTTGCATGCTACAACTTAAAGCCAACTTGAAGTCAATGGGGAATAATATGGATATTGCAGAAGTGGTTAGAAAATCAGGATTGCCGACTTCAACGCTCAGGTATTACGAACAGCTGGGGTTAATTCGCTCGATAGGAAGGAATGGATTGAGACGCCAATATTCACCAGAGGTACTCAATACACTCAATTTAATTAGTTTGGGGCGTATCGCTGGAATATCGCTTAACGAAATGGCAGAAATGTTGAATCAATCAGAAGTTTCAAAGCCATATATCGATCGTGACTTACTAACGAAAAAGGCACTTGAGATTGATGAGCAAATAAAACGTTTGAAAGCGGTGCGAGACAGCCTAAACCATGTCGCCTCCTGCCCTCATGAATCGCATATGGACTGCTCTTCATTTCAAAGGCTTATGAAAGTCGTAAAGCGTTATGTCCCCCAAAAGCAGAGATGAACCGCTCTCCCTACCTTCCTATTCTTGATTTAAAAGGAAGTAACTCGACATGGAGGGTTACTTCCTCTCATATTACTTAGCTTTCGCTTTTACGTACTTCTTCACTTTTTTCATCGCCATTTTTTGCTTTAACGGTGAGAGGTAATCAATGAACAAGTTACCCGATAGGTGGTCAATTTCGTGCTGCATCACAATCGCCAAGAACTCATCGCTCTCGATTGTAATCGGGTTGCCATCACGGTCTAGTGCAGACACAACAACTGACGTGTAACGCTCTACATCTGCGTAGTACTCAGGAACAGAGAGACATCCCTCTTGACCAAGTGCTTTGTTTTCTCCGCTCACCACTTCTGGGTTAACCAAGATTAAAGGATCATTACGTTCGTCAGAGATATCGATGACAACAACCGCCTCTTTTCTGCCTACTTGGGTTGAAGCTAAACCGATACCATTGCCCGTTGCGTAAAGTGTTTCTAGCATATCGTCTATCAGCGTTTGTACTGTCGATACATCAGTGACTTTTTCTGCTTTTACTTTAAGCCTTGGGTCTGGAATGGAGAGAATTTCGAGGACTGCCATACTTACCTTTCATATCTATAAATCGTAATTCGTGGCGAATTATACACACGTTTCTCGATACATAAACCTGCTAAGCTATCTTGCGCACAAGGCATAAACCATTAACTCAAACGACAACACAATAAATGGGTTTGCCTTTTAGACAAAAAATCCTACAAACAGGAAACTAAAACGCCAGCACATTATGGCTGACGTCTTGTCATGATCCTAATTGAATCGTTTGTTGTATTTTATCTACTGACTTTCCTTGGCTTTGAGTAATACTCTAATCGCCATTTTCTCACCACTTTTTAAAATTAAGTAGGCGATGCCAATCGTTATTAGCATTATGATAGCAATAAAAATACTTACCCCACCGAGCTCAGATAATAAATAAAACGGAGAAATATCTAACGACATTAAGATAAGAGAGAACACTACCAAACTTGCTAAAGTCCACAGTAAAACAGCATACCATCTTGTTTTTGATGGCATTACATCTCCAGTCTTGTAGCCGAAGTAATAACCAACACTCATGGCTGGGATTAACGTGCTAAGAAAGCCTGTACCACTCATTTCTATCCCAACAATATATTCAATGGCCAACAGCAATGCAGCCCAACAAACGGACGCCAGACACAACAGAGACGCAACAAGAAGTACCGATGGTGGCTGGTTTATTTCTGATTCTGAATAGTTATTTTTTAATTCCACTTTCATTTCCTTCCATTTATTTGAATAAAATAAGCGTTTTAGATCATGCTTCCGCTTGGACAACCTAGAGAAACAACACCACAAGAAATACAACTTGTAGCTTTTTAAATAGTTTTATTTTCATTTAACCTAGATTCCAACTAACTGTTATTTTTAAAATTAAACCCTCTCTCTCAAATGGTATATTCAATGAATTTACTCATAAGGGCCCAGTGCAACCATGTTAATACGTTCTATGTATCAGAAACAATTCATTTATTTCCAATGACACTAGTGAGATCATGCGACGTGATTGGAATCTCACTTAAGTTTTCATGGACCTATCACGCTGAAAATTGAAGTCTCTACCTGTTATAGAATAAAAAGCCGTCAAAACCAGTGGTTCTGACGGCTTTTTATTTTCTATTACACACTCGATTATTGTTGCAGCTTCGCTGTGGCTTCTACTGCTTTGTAGAAGTCCAGCACTCTCTGTTTGAGGTTCGATTAAAACCCTATAAAACATTAAGCCGCAATATTAATTGAGCTGTTCTATATAGCGATTCAGCTCTACCGCATATGTTTTTTGATCAATCGCAGTGTCACCTATTTCTTCATCTAGAAATCCAAGTAGCATTTGTGCACCACCTTCACCATTATTTAACGCTTGCGTCAAGTAATAGGCTGAAAGCACCTTATTTTCAGGTAAACCACAGCCATCATCATACAAACATGATCCTAAATAAAATTGTGCACTCGCCAACCCATCATCAGCAGCCTCTGAGATTAAAGAAAAGCCCCGCTTAACATCCATGACTTTTGGCTCTTTCAGAAGGATTATCCCTAAAAGCTCTTTACTATGAACATCATCCACTTCGATAGCTTTGATCAATAAAGACTTTGCTCCTTGCACATCACCTTGTTCATAAAATTTATTTGCTTCGCTGTACAACTGCTCTGGAGCTTCTCGGTTCTTAGTTAGGAGGCTTTCTGTCGTTTTAGTTGCCTCAAACTTTGACGTAGTATCGTTACATGCCGTAACAAGGAGCACTACTAATAAAACGTTAACAATTCTCATGTTATTCCCATGTGCATTTGATAAACAAGACTGCTGTCGAGTATGAATCGTCATACTGACCGCTTACAATTTGAAACTTTGTATTGATCGGAGCTTTAGCACTAGCTTCACACATATTGGCAATTTGACCACGAACATAAGCACTCGAATCAAAGTTATACTTGTCTTCTTGAGGAATTATACTTGCTAATGAAACTCTAGATAGTTGAGGAGCTTTCCCATATTCCCTTTCGACTTTCAAATACTTCACATTAACAATCAAAATGCAGCCAGATGATTCTAGATTTGCATTGTGTACTCGATTAGCTAGTACTCTAACGTTTTGTCGGATAATATCAAAGAGAAGCATAGCTCTGCCTTTCTGTAATACCATCCCTAAGGCCATGGCCCTTCCACTATTTGCTTTCATTGCAGTAGAAGCTAGAGTTGACGACTGTATTGGAGCTAGAGACGAAAATTTACGTGAAGGAATAACAGCTTTGTTTTTCCAGTGCATTCGATCGGTTAACATACCAGACTTAACCGCCATGTTGCGATCTATCTGTTCCTTAAGCTTTTGTAACCTTTTCTCACCTGTAATATCATTTGGAAGCTTACGTAATGGTCCCGCAAGAGAAGTATCTTTTATGGTATTAACGGGAATTTTCTCATTATCTAATTTGCTTCTTAGTTCGACACAAGAGCTAAATAGTTTGTCAGCTGGATACATGCAATTAATGTAGTTGATTGATAACGGCGTATCTCTCTCGTGCGTTAGTATAGAAATGTACATAATGATTCTCTCAAAACCATTATTATGAACAGGATTGCATAAAGTTCCAAGCTCTAAGTTGTCCTAGTTGTGAGATATACCCTAATCAATGAAAGTTAATTTATAGTTAGATATTTGTTAGAAACACTCAGCGGTCATTACAAATAAACATTCGTTAACTATATGTGTTGTCACCATTACATGTAAGATTATTAAAAATAAAGGCTAACCAGTTGGTTAGCCTTTATTGATATTACTGCTACAATTTTGCTTTGGCTTTTACGCGGACTTTAATTAACACATCACCATCGACCAACCTAAGGTCGAATATTGGTGAATGTCGCGGTGGTGACTCCATCACTTTGTGACGACAACGATTTTACGTCTGCGCTAAAGTAATATGGATTAAGTGGCATTTTATTCTCTGCTGGTCGCGCGTAGTAAAGCTTGGCAGGCTGTTTTGCCATTTGTTGCGCGTACAAATACCCGACCAACGCATGTTCAAACTGGTGGTAACCATTTCCCCAATGGAACGCTTTGGTTGATTTAGGGCTTAGACCGACGCCTCCATATTGATGATCCACCCATGCATCCATAAAAGTGGGTAACGTGTATTGAAGCGTTTCTTTCATCGAACCATCAACAAGGGAAACTGTCATTGCCGCTTGATCGAGCTCTGCCCATTCCCAAGACGAGCTATAGTGCTTGTATGGTCTTGATTGCCAAGCAGGAATGCTCTCTTGCGTCCATTTACTCTGCCATTCTGGTGAGAAAAGCGCTTTGACTTGCTCAAAGTTTTGCTGGTATTGCGCTTGTTTAAGCGTGTGTTTCATTCCTTTGAAACCAAACTCTGTCCAATTGGAATTCTCCAACAACTGACCAGTGAGATACGTCATCCAATACGCTTTGATGGTGTGTCCAAAATCATTGTGTTTCGCATCTGGCATCATTACCGCTTTGTGGTGTATCGCGCCATAAAAACGCTGCTCTTTGACGGAATGGTAGTTATCTAGCATCACTTGCATCAGCCATTGCAGATCTTGCTTCCACTTGGCTTGCGCTGGTTCTGGTAAAAGTGGCGCCGTTAACAACAGGTAGCCATTAATTTGGTCAAGTTGAGCGACTAACTCTTGCTGCTTCTCACTTTCCCCATCACCATCTTTCAAAACCCACGCCAGACCGCGATCATCGCTTCGTCGGTATTGTTTAAATATAAACGCTTGCTGGTCGATAAGTGCTTGTTCAACCTTTGGATCTTGCGTTAAGTAGTAGTACATCGCCAACCCCACCAAGGCGTAAGCTTGGTCTTGAGAAGTTCGTTGTTGCCACTCCATCCCCGGTTTTCCACTACGCGTAAAGCTCACGAAGCCGCCGTTTTTCTCATCTTGTAGATGATCAATCAGGTAATAAGCCCCTTTCTTTGCCAGCTCTAATGCTTGCTTGTCACCCGTAAGATGAAAAAGTACGCCATAAGCGTAAGTTTGGCGCGATTTCATGCGGGTGTATTCGCGATCGAAGTGCGGGCTAATCCACCCTTTGTTTAATTCTCCACACGGCTTTTGTGGATCGAGAATGACACCGTTATCACAACGAAAAGTCGGAAAATTCCCCTCAGGTTGTCCATGCGCGCTTTCCATCATCCAATATGGGGCTAGGCCATTCGTCACATGGTTTAACCAATCATCCCCCGAAGGCAGGCCTACATCAGCAAAGCTGCTCATGCTCGTCGTTGCGAGCAATAAGGTAAGATATTTAAAAGACATAACACTCAATTAAGTTATTGAATTTTATCCAGTATAAATAACTCCCTTTACGCATATTGTTGTCGTGCTCACAATAGCCTTACTCATTTGTTTGCATCAATCATCTTTCAGCCTTGTTCGATGACTGAGCCGAGAATAAACGCTACTCTGTCTTCGACTGACATTTTGGGCACTTCGATCAATTGATAACCAAATTTGTGATAAGCGTTGACCATCTGTTGATACGTAGCCACCGCTTCAGAAAAATCTTGCTTTCGCTCTTCGTCATTGCTGAATATCGATGCCCAAGGTGGAAAAATGAACACTTGAGAATGATAACGAAGCGTCTGGCAATGCGTGATGAGCTCATGCGAGATTGGCAGTTGTTCCAACTTACTGTAGCCATATACGTCCACAATACTGCGATCAAAAAACACATTCCCTTGGTGGACATTGAAAGCTCGGTAATTGCTCACTTCTGCCTTCATAATTTCGTCTCGAAAAGCTTGTTTGTCATTCCAAGGTAATGCTGAACCGTGATTGGCAACCTGCGTTTGCATCACGTGACGACCGGTTTCTGGCGCGCAGATAAAGCCTTGTGTTTTTAGCTGTTCGATTACCGAAGTTTTCCCTGCACCGGGACCACCAGTGAATACGATGAGTTTATTCAAAATTGTTTCCTTATTTTTTGTTTGAGTGAAGTAATGCGTGTACAGCCAAGAAAATGGGCATCATCTGGCGTTTGAAATTGGCATTTGGCACGCCAGCGTTAAGCGAGATCGGTAGTGGGAAATTTGGGGAATAGAACTGGGCAGTAAAGAGATATACAAAGTAAGAACCGAAACGACGTGTTCATCGGTTATGGAAAACGGAGGAATGCTGAGTGAAGCAAGCTCGCCCAAAATACTGGGTTGGGAAATGGTGCGATTGGTTCTGCTAGTTAACGCGTCAATTGGATATCTATATCAAGAAAATGGCACCTAAGCCTAAGAACGCAAAGAAACCAACGACATCGGTAACGGTCGTCAATACTACCGAGCCAGCCACGGCGGGGTCAATGTTAAACTTTTTCAACGTGAATGGTATCAACGTACCCGATGCCGCGGCCGCCAAACTATTGAGGAAAATGGCACAGCAAATAATAAGCGCCAATGGCAAAGAGTCAAACACCATGTAAACGACACCCGCGATCACCAATCCCATAATTAAACCATTAATGGTGGCGATTTTTAATTCCTTATTCACCAATAGCTTCAAGTTACTTTGGTGCAAGTGGTTTAGTGCGATACCCCGAATGGCCACCGCTAAGGTTTGGCTACCTGCGATGCCGCCCATACTCGCCACAACGGGCATTAAGATAGCAAGCGCTACAACTTGCTCGACCACATTATCAAAAATACCAATGATGGCAGAGGCAACAAAAGCGGTCAGCAAGTTAATCACCAACCAAAGTGCTCTTAGCCTTGTCGCCACAGTTAATGGTGTGAACAAATCTTCTTCACTTCGTACGTTTTCTGCCACTACAGCTTGTAGGCTGAGTTCACGCAAGGTAATCGCGATGGTCGCCATCGACAAAACGCCCATAATTTTGCCACCAGCCATGATAGGAAACCAATGCGCTCCACCATCAATCGAGACCTGTTTACTGACGCTTTGAATCGTTTGGATATCTTCCAGAATTGGCGTGACTACGGTCAAGTCTGTGAGTTTGGTATGGTTCTCATGCAGCAACAGGGTTTGCGGCTCTATCGTACCAATCACACCACTTGCATCACGCACAATAATCAACCGCACTGGACTTTGCCCACGTTTTAGCAGCTCGGTTTTGATGCCTCCTACGCTGTTTTTAGGGTTTGCGACCAGAAAGTGAGGCTCGGCATAACGTCCAACTTTGTTGTCTTCATACGACAATGCTTGTTGGATATGCGCGACAGACTCTTCACTTTGATCAATAAGGTATTCATCTACAAATTCGGTCGGTAGAAAGTCCGCAAAGATGATCAGTTCTGAATCCGTTATGTACGCCAAGCGTTCATGTTGTAAGTCTTTATTGAGTGATTGATGAATGTGCTTGGCGGTGTCGTATCGGAGCAAATTTAATACCGTCCAATACTTCTCAGGCGGCACTGCTTCTATGACACGCTTACGGTAAGCAATGTTGACCGATTCCAAAATGTTCGCAATCTGTGCTTCTTGATAGTCTTTCAAAAAGCTCAAGTCTTCGGTCGATTCTATCGCTTTAATGATCTCAGCAAGCAAATGTGGCACTTTGCGGTTAATTTGCAATTGGTTGGAATCTATCATTACTTTTACCTATAGCTTTCAGTACCACATTCGCCGCATTGACGATATGTGCTATCCGAAGGCATGAATTCTTGATGTTAAAATTCTAGGCGATAGTTGACTTAATTGCGGAATTTATATTTCGCTCGCAGAAACAAAACGCCTCTGCATCAGTTCATGGTATAGACTTGAATGTGTGTCAGGCTCATTCGCCTTGTTTGATAATGGAGTAATCAATGGCACCTGTATTTTTTCTGACTCAGCAGGCCGCCTTACCAAGTCGTAAGGTGCTTCGTAAAGTGATTCAATTTTCGACAGCGTTGGCTCAGCCTATTGTGGTTTTAGTGGAAGACCATCGCCGAAGTGAAGATCACGCATTCGCTCATTTTCTCAGTTTCAACTCTGACCATATAGAAAAAAGACAAGCTGAGTTTGAAGCTTGGACCTTAAAGTTCAACGCATTAATTGTCGAACTTTGTGAAGAAGAAGAGCTTGAAACGCCAACGCTCTCTTACGAGCATTTCAAAGGGAGTCATTGGGTTGAGCAAGTTGCGAAACGACTTGTTGACCACACTGACTTACTGCTCGTGGGACACTTTAACAAACACGAGATTCAAACGATGCTCACAGAACTAGCACAACAAGATTGCGACTTGTTGCTACTGAGTGAGCGTTCATGGCCTTCTCACGCCAACATGCTTTGTGCAATCGACCCACTTCATCGAGGGGATGAAAAGTCGATAGTAGATAAAGCCATCGTCTCGCGAGGCTCAAAATTAGAACAAACCTTAAGCGGGAAAATGACGCTCGTTTACTGCCGATACGTCGCGCCATACCTCTCTCGCTATCGTGCAGAGATATTAAGCAACCAAAAAGCAGGCATTACAGATTTTATTAGTGCGCAAAGGTTAACTCGAGTACCACTACTGCTGCCAGAAGGAAACCCTGAAACGGCGTTACCAAAAGCAGTTAAGCAATCACAAGCAGCGATTTTGATTATGGGGGCATGTAAACGAAGCATGTCATCTCAATTTTGGTCTGGCAGCACTGTAGACACGTTACTTGATCAACCACCTTGTGACCTACTGTTGGTCAACAGCTCCAAGGGCTGACTAGGTATTCCCTATTAACCTATCCTTTCAATACCAAGCGCAGTTATTGGCTCTTTACATCTTCTAACTGCGCGGCTTCATGTTCCGCGTTCAAGGCTTGTTTCTGCTGCTGTTTTATCTCATCCCAACTGCGTCCCGATTCAATCGCAGATACACGCTGCTCGTATTTAGTGCAGGCTCTTTCGAGTACTTTCTCAGGATCTATACCCTTTTCTCTTTCCAGCGCTTTTAATACGTTAAGGTAGTTCCACAACACATCGCCTAACTCGTCTTCCAAATGACAAAGGCGATCCTCGCGAATCTCTTCGCGGACTTCATCAACTTCTTTGCCAATGGCCTCCAGATAAGTCTCTACGCCTTTAAACCAAGTATTGGTTTGGTCATATTGAGATTTTCTCGTCGCAATTGCATACAGCTCATCAAATTTCTTCATTGCCTCTCCGTAGAACACGTTTTTATTTATGCCTTTTTAGGACGAATAAACTTCGCTTTCGACCCGCAATTGAGCCACCAGTTGATATATACCGCGTCGTTCACCTTCACAGTGTGCAGTAATCGTGACTCGATCATCTAACTGAATCGGTGCATGGTAGCGCACATCCAACTGCGCCGTAAGGGCTTGAATGTCTCTAGATAACAAACAATGCGTCATTGCACCATCGAGAAGCGAACTGGCAATACCACCATGCAACAGGTCTGTGTAACCTTGATGACGCGGTAAAACGTGAAACTCTCCGACAACAGAGCCATCGGCTAGGTATTGATAGTTCACGGCCAAAGAGTTCGGATTCACATTAATTGAAGAACAAACCGCACATTGATGATGAGACTCGTGAGTGTAATGACAGTAGCTGTTTGTGGACATGATAGTTACTCGGTTTCTCAAAAGAGTAATTAGCATATGCCAACAATTAAAAAGAAACGGCGAGTAATCTTTGTTTGCATGTTGCAGGGCCAGCAACCTCGCTTTTCATAACACTAAATAATCATTTTAATAATTAACGATAATTTCCAGTTTATTTAGAGTGGCGATATGGTTTGCATAGTGATTACGCAACGTTATGAAAAGGCGACTTATGAAGTTTCTCCACACGATGATCCGTGTTGCTGACCTAGACAAATCTATCGAATTTTATACAAAAGTTCTGGGAATGAGTGTTTTGGATCGTTTTGAAAACCAAGAATACCGTTACTCACTGGTGTTTGTTGGTAACCCTGATCAACCAGATGGCGCGACCATCGAGCTAACTTATAACTGGGATACCGACAGTTACGACTTGGGTAACGCATTCGGACACATGGCACTGGGGTCTGAAGATATTTACGCCGCTTGCGAAAAAATTAAAGCGCTTGGTGGCAACGTTACTCGCGAGCCAGGTCCAATGAAAGGCGGAGAAACTCACATCGCGTTCATTAAAGATCCCGATGGTTACCAAATCGAACTCATCCAAACTCAAAAATAACGAGGTTTCCTATGACAGACGCATTATTTCAACCCATTCAACTTGGCTCTCTCTCATTAAAAAACCGTATCGTTATGCCTCCGATGACGCGCTCTCGTGCTTCTCAACCAGGTAATATCGCTAACGACATGATGGCGACCTACTATGCTCAACGTGCTGAAGCGGGCCTAATCGTTGCTGAAGGCACACAAATTTCGCCAATGGGTCAAGGCTATGCATGGACACCAGGCATTTACAGCCCAGAGCAAATTGCTGGCTGGAAAAAGGTAACCAATGCGGTGCACGAGAATGGCGGCACTATCTTCGCGCAATTGTGGCACGTTGGTCGCGTGACTCACCCTGATAACATTGGCGGTGAGCAGCCTATTTCTTCTTCTGCGCTAAAAGCAGAAAACGTGAAAGTATTTGTCGATAACGGCACAGACGAACCGGGTTTTGTCGACGTGGTTGAGCCACGTGAAATGACCAAACAAGACATCAAGAACGTTATTGAAGAGTACCGCCAAGCCGCCCTAAACGCGATAGAAGCCGGATTCGACGGTATCGAGCTTCATGCAGCGAATGGCTACTTGGTTAACCAGTTTATCGATTCTGAAGCGAATAACCGCACCGATGAATACGGCGGCTCAATTGAAAACCGTCTGCGTTTTCTTGGTGAAGTGGTAGAGGCGATGACGCAAGCTATTGGCGCTGAGCGTGTTGGTGTTCGTCTTGCACCATTCACTTCGTTAAATGGCACCGTTGATAGTACGCCAGTCGAAACCTACACCGCCGCTGCAGCGCTGCTTGATAAACTCAATGTGGTTTACATTCACATTGCTGAAGTGGATTGGGACGACGCGCCAGACACTCCGCACGACTTTAAAACCGCAGTTCGTGAGGCGTATAAAGGCACACTGATCTATGCCGGTCGTTACAACGCAGAAAAGGCGCAACACGCGATTGAAAGTGGTTTAGCCGACATGATTGGCTTTGGCCGTCCGTTTGTTGCAAACCCAGACTTACCAAGCCGCATCAAGCATGGCTATCCGCTGGCAGAACATGACCCTGCCACATTGTTCGGCGGCGGTGAAAAAGGCTTGGTGGACTACCCTGCGTATCACGCGGGTTAATTCATCTACGTAAAGCTGATTCGTAACTCGCGACAAACCAATAGCGAAACCAAAAGAACCTTGCTCTTCCCCCTGTGACACCAAGATGCAGGGTTCTTTTTAGGCAAGCCACCAGAATTAACGTCTTTGACAAGATGTACAACCTCGACACGCAGAGCGCGTCGTTTTACTGAGCAAACTGCGTTGTACTTTACAGTAAGCATTCTTTAAAGCACGACGACCTGAAAACCAATCATCCGGTTTAGTGAGGATTAGGTAGCCGTTAAACCTCTTAACCAACTCGGTTCGATTGTTTTCGATAAATCGGCTATCAAACTCGATGTCGAAGTAATTCAAAGCCTCTTCGATACAAGTAAAGCTGGCAATTTTTTCCTGAATCGTATTCTCTGTCATCGTTTCTTTAGCGTAATCATTTTCAATGAAGTCTAAGTGCCTCGCGCTTTACGTTCTTTGATTTAGCACTTCTTAAGATCATTCTTTATGGGGTTTCCATATTGAAATTCAATTTGGGAATTCGTTAACCCACCTAGCATTTTCATTTTGATGATCATTTTAAGGCACTGATTTAAATAAACATTATTTCTGGTTCATATTTTGCTCTACTTCATTAAACGGAATGTTGGAGCAACACGATATGACTTACAGAGCAGAAGTAGACGGATTAAGGGCGATTGCTGTCACGTTGGTGATTTTGTTTCATGCAGGAGTTGAGCAATTCGCTGGTGGCTTTATTGGCGTCGACGTGTTCTTTGTGATCAGCGGCTATTTGATCACTGCCATCGTGATTAACGACTTAGAAAACCAGAAGTTCAGCCTTGGTGATTTTTATGAGCGACGCATTCGTCGCATACTCCCCCTCTTACTGGTGGTGATCGCCGTCAGCTATTTGATGTCTTGGTGGCTATTTTTGCCGCAAGCACACAAAGACGTTGGTCAGTTCGCAGTGTCTTCTATTCTTTCTTCATCCAACATTCTTCTGTATCTAAAAGGCCACAATTACTTCGGTTTAGAAGATCAAGCCAATCCGCTGTTTCACACTTGGAGCTTGGGCGTTGAAGAACAATACTACATTGTCATTCCTTTACTACTCATGCTACTCGCTCGTGGTAAAAACGCGTTTTACCTGACTTTTTTCATCGCGGTATTTGCGCTGAGTTTGATGACTATTGTCTACGCGAGCAACGATCCTGATTTCGCTTTTTACATGATCTTCTCTCGTGCTTGGGAACTGGCAACCGGTTCATTACTCGCATTAGTGATGAGAAAAGTCCAAGTTCAATCTAACGATACGCTAGCAACCATTGGCATCGTTTTGATATTGGCTTCCGCGCTTTTGTTTGAAAAATCGCAAGATGGCGCGGGCATTACGCTGCTGGTGCCGGTCATCGGTAGCGCGTTGGTGATTTTGTTTGCCTCTAAAGACAATGTCTGCGGTAGATTACTGAGCCTAAAGTGGGTCGTGTTCGTCGGCTTAATCAGCTACAGCTTATACTTGTGGCACATTCCATTATTTGTCTTTTACCGCTACGTGTTGGACGCAACACAAGACGTCAATATCCCGCTTTACGTTATCGCTCTTTTTGTACTGTCTTACTTCACTTGGCGCTTTATTGAAAAGCCGTTCCGTAGCCGAAAAGCCATGAGCATGCGCACTGTGTCCGCGGTTATTGTGTTGTTGACGTTGCCCTTGCTAACGTTCGGCGTTATCGGTCATCAAAACGGTGGTTTTCCAGAAAGAAGCGTATTTTTCGAGGCCATGCGCGTTAACAACGGTTATGGTTTAGATTGCAACGGCAACACCAACGTTAACGATGTGTGCTCGTCTGCGCCGCAGCCCGCCATCGCTGTGTTAGGCAATAGTCACAGCATGGTTTACGTGAAGCGTCTATCCGAAGTAACACCAACTGGCGTGGTACAACTTACTCAAGATTCCTGTGCGGTCGGTTATGTCGACACCATCAAAGGCGCTGGCTCAGTTCCTTGCCGACAGTTCTTTAATGAGGCTGTCGATACCATTCTAAGTACCCCTTCCATTCGTCGCGTTGTTATCTCTTCTAATTTCAATAAAGAGCTTTCACAAGCCGATTATGAAGCATCATTAACCAAATTATTGAATGAACTGAAAGGAAAGGAAGTGGTCGTTTTTAGTCCAACCCCTTCTGCACCGTTTGCGGTAGGAGAATGCCTTTGGAAAGCGCGTTTGTTTGGCGAGACAGAAGAGTCTGCCTGCGACTTTTCTCCCAAACAACATCACCCTCGAAACGTCGCGAAGTTAGTGAACTACTTTGAGCAATTTGAGCACGTTGAGTTTGTCGACTTGACCGATGCCATTTGCAGAAATGGCGTATGTCGAATGAGAGTTGGAGCAAACAATGCGATGTATACGGATGACAGCCATTTATCTTACAAAGGTGCTGAGTTGGTGCTTGGGCATTACCTCAACACTACAAATGAAGCGCAACAGTTCACTTACGACCGACAATAACCAAGGAAATAAACTTTTATGCTTCAGCGCTTATCTCAGGTAAGCGCTGAATGCTTTAAAGCAAGACAAAGCTAGGCGTCTATTTGAAAATGCGCGGATCAAACGCGAAATCGAGCTTTTCGGCTTTCTTGATGATCTCTTTCATTTTGGGATGATTTGGATTCACCACGTAGTTTTTATCACGAGGTGAAATCGTTGAAGGCACTTGCAGCGCGGCAAACTCTGGATGAGGATCATTGAGAAACTGATCACCAATGTACTGCGTAGACTCGCTCGCCGGTATTGCTCGCCACGTCACAGGGAGATCTTCTTCATCTAAGGTGGCGATGAGGTATTCTGGCATTTCAATACGATATAAATCGTAAAGTTTGGTGATAGCAGGATCGTTGTTTACGTGCACAAACACTTCCAACGAGCAAAGGGATTCCGATTCAGAGAAGTAGAGGGCTTCGGTTCCTTTTGAGTTCCATCGCCCTCCAAATAACTTTGCGCCAACGGGGCTGAATGGCGTGTCAGCAAATTTCTTTTGTGTGAGACGATAGAGCTTCATATTACGAGAATACCCCGTGCTCTAAACGGCCGATCAAATCTTTTACGATTTCAAAATCCACCGTGGTCGAGACCATATCAAGTGGACGTTTTCCACCTAAGCCATACACATTCTCTCTCATCCATTTTAACGCGCGCTCTTCGTCGTCAAACAGTTCTGTCGCGAGTTTCAATAACATCGCTAATCGATAGATTGCATCACTTTCTTGCGTATTGAAGCGCTCATCGTTTTTTAGACGACGCTTGATCGTGCTAACAGGTATCAATGTGACGTTTTGAAACTCACTCTGAGAAAGCTTCACACGCTCAACAATATTGCGATACACCTTTGGCTCAAAGCCTTTGTGAACCGCATCAGTGCGACCTGTTTCAGCGTCTTCAATACCCAACATAAACCAGAAATTGGCTTTATGAGGTTGTTTCGGTTTGAAGCTTTTTAATGCTGCAGTTGCCATATCAAGCTCCTGTGGTTCATATGGTCCGGTTATTATGGTTCAAATGAGCTTAATTTTCAATCAAAGTAACAATCAAAGTAAAAAGATAGGTAAAGAAAAAGGCGAGCTTTTCGCCCGCCTCTCTTACTTATTCATCAACTTTGTTTACGCATCTATCGATGAACATCGTTTCACTTATTGCAAGTCAAAACGATCCGCGTTCATGACTTTCGCCCATGCGGCGATGAAGTCATGGATGAATTTTTCCTGATTATCATCTTGCGCATACACTTCCGCATACGAACGCAGGATCGAGTTTGAACCAAAGACAAGATCCACTCGAGTAGCCGTCCACTTCACAGCGTCGGTTTTACGATCACGGATTTCATATTGATTAGCACTCACTGGTTTCCACGTATATGCCATGTCAGTAAGGTTCACGAAGAAATCATTCGACAAAGTGCCTACTCGGTCAGTAAATACGCCCTCTTTTCCACCGCCGTAGTTACTGCCTAGAACGCGCATACCACCGATAAGTACCGTCATTTCTGGCGCCGTTAGCCCCATAAGCTGAGCACGATCTAATAAAAGCTCTTCTGGCTTAACCGCGTAGTCTTTCTTCAACCAATTTCGGAAACCGTCAGCAACAGGCTCAAGTACTTCGAACGATTCCACATCCGTCATCTCTTGGGTGGCATCACCTCGGCCTGGCGCGAATGGTACGGAAACATTATGACCTGCGGCACGCGCAGCCAGTTCAATACCTACGTTCCCAGCAAGCACGATAGCGTCTGCAACACTACAGCCCTCTTCTGCTGCTATTTTTTCTAGCACAGCAAGAACACGGCTTAGACGTTCAGGTTCGTTCCCTTGCCAATCTTTTTGCGGAGCCAAGCGAATTCTCGCGCCATTTGCACCGCCTCGGCGGTCAGAGCCACGGTAAGTACGCGCACTATCCCACGCCGTACTAACTAACTCACTAATGGATAGGCCACTTGCTTCGATTTTTGTTTTTACTAAATCAACATCGTAGTCTGTCTTACCTGCGGGCGTTGGGTCTTGCCAAATAAGATCTTCGCTTGGCACATCAGGGCCGAAATAACATGATTTTGGTCCTAGATCGCGGTGTGTCAACTTAAACCAGGCACGAGCAAAAACGTCATCAAAGTACGCAGGGTCATTTTGGAACTTTTCTGCAATCTTACGATATTCAGGGTCCATTTTGAGCGCCATATCGGCGTCGGTCATGATTGGATTGTAGCGCTTAGAACCATCTTCAACATCGACAGGCTTGTCTTGTTCTTCAATGTCGATTGGCTCCCATTGCCATGCGCCGGCTGGGCTCTTTTTCAGTTCCCAGTCATACTTAAATAGTAGGTGGAAGTATCCGTAGTCCCATTGTGTAGGGTGTGTTGTCCAAGCACCTTCAATACCACTCGTTACCGTGTCACGGCCAATACCACGTGTTTTGTGATTAATCCAGCCAAGACCTTGCTCATGAACGTCTGCTGCTTCGGGCTCTGGGCCAAGGTTTGCGGCATCACCATTACCATGACACTTACCCACCGTGTGACCACCAGCTGTGAGCGCGACGGTTTCTTCATCGTTCATTGCCATTCGCGCAAAGGTCACTCGCATGTCATGTGCTGTTTTGAGAGGATCTGGGTTACCGTCTACCCCTTCAGGGTTCACATAGATAAGACCCATCATTACCGCAGCAAGCGGGTTTTCTAAATCTCGCTCACCAGAGTAGCGGCTGTTATCAGCGTCACTTGTGGCTAACCATTCTTGCTCAGAGCCCCAGTAAGTGTCTTTTTCTGGGTGCCAAATGTCCTCTCGTCCAAACGCAAAGCCAAAGGTCTTAAAACCCATGGATTCGTACGCCATGTTACCGGCAAGGACAATCAGGTCTGCCCAACTTAGTTTGTTGCCATATTTTTTCTTGATTGGCCATAAAAGGCGTCGAGCCTTATCGAGGTTGGCGTTATCTGGCCAAGAGTTGAGAGGAGCAAAGCGTTGGTTGCCTGTAGCAGCACCGCCACGGCCATCCGCAATACGATAACTGCCCGCTGCATGCCATGCCATTCGGATCATTAAACCACCGTAGTGTCCCCAGTCGGCAGGCCACCAGTCTTGGCTATCAGTCATTAAATCTTTTAAATCTTTTTTAAGTGCTTCGACATCTAGCTTTTTCAGTTCTTCTTTGTAATTAAAGTCCTGACCAAATGGGTTGGTTTTGGAGTCGTGTTGATGCAGGATGTCTAAGTTCAAGGCATTCGGCCACCAATCCATCACCGACTTATCTGTAGATGTTTGCCCACCATGCATAACTGGACATTTACCTACCGAACCGCCGTTTGCTTTGCTCATATAATGCTCCTTCGTGTCGTGGTTGTGGTAACCACTCTTTGTTATTCAATAAATCGAATATCCACCTCAAACAGCGTAGTCCATACACTGTTTTTTTAGTTAACGCCAAGTCAAAATTTCAAACATTTCAGCGAATAAATAATTGTTATCAAACATGTACCTATATGTAGAAAATATGGATAGAGATCAGTTTAAGTCCATACCTGAATACTTAATCCCAGACAGCCTCGCCATGTTGTGATCCCAGGTCGCTAAATCATGATGACTAAATTCATTCAGAGCGTGATGACCACACGCCCTCGCCATGACTTGCATGAGCTCGACCGAGGATTCGAAGAAATTTTTCAGTTGCTGGGATGACTTTTCGACGTCGAGACGCTGCCTCAAATCGGCATTTTGTGTCGCAATGCCTGCCGGGCAATTATTGGTGTTGCAGATGCGAGCCGCGACACAACCGATCGATTGCATCGCACTGTTTG
The DNA here is from genome assembly GCF_033344475.1 of Vibrio sp. 1288. Taxonomy (NCBI): domain Bacteria; kingdom Pseudomonadati; phylum Pseudomonadota; class Gammaproteobacteria; order Vibrionales; family Vibrionaceae; genus Vibrio; species Vibrio sp. 1288. The sequence continues at coordinate 12,189 of NZ_JAWPOX010000038.1, read as the reverse complement.
CTATCGCTACTCCGTCTGCTCCAAGTGCCAACGCTTTGACAAAATCCGTAGGAACTCGCAACCCACCGGTGATGATTAATGTGACGCGGTCACTTACACCTTTTTCATCTAAGTACTTACGTGCACGAGCTAATGCAGGAATGGTGGGCACACTAATATGATCACGGAACATAGTTGGCGCCGCACCCGTGCCACCACCGCGACCATCTAAGATGATGTAATCAGCCCCAGCATCAAGCGCAAACTGAATGTCTTGCTCAATATGGTTGGCACTGAGTTTAAATCCAATTGGAATACCGCCTGTGATGCCACGAACTCTGTCAGCAAACTTTCTGAAATCGTGAGTAGTGTGAAGATCTTTGAACGTTGGTGGTGATATCGCTGGTTGTCCTTCGGGGATGCCTCTCACCTGAGAGATCTTATCTACATTTTTATTTGCAGGCAGATGACCACCCGTGCCCGTTTTTGCTCCTTGCCCGCCTTTAAAGTGAAACGCCTGAACATTAAGAAGCTTAGATTCGTCGTAGCCAAATTGAGCACTAGCAAGCTCATAGAAATACCGTGAATTAGCGGCTTGCTCTTCCGGTAACATGCCACCCTCACCAGAGCAAATCCCAGTCCCCGCCAACTCTGCACCTTTTGCTAGTGCAATTTTCGCCTCTTCAGAAAGTGCGCCAAAACTCATGTCCGACACCAACAAAGGAATGGCGAGTCTGAGCGGCTTACGCGCGTTTGGTCCCACAATCAACTCGGTAGACACAGGAACGTCTTCCAACAACGGTTGTGTCGCCATTTGCGCCACCATGATTTGTATAGCATCCCAATGTGGTAGCAAATGCCTAGGAACCCCCATTGCAGCCAACGGACCATGATGACCGAGTTTAGAGAGTCCTTCTCTCGCTAATTGGTGGATAAACTCGAGGGTTGGTTCTTCTTGAGTAGCAGACGCCGTTGGTTTGTCTCTTTTCTCTCGCTTTTGTTCCGGTCCCTCTTTACCGACTTGCTCTGCGGTAAATCGCTTGTGTGTACCATCACAAAAAGGAGCATTGGCGGTATGCTTACATTGGCAGAGATAGGCATCTTCGTCTTTTTCCGCACTAAAGCTCATTGGCTTTAAGCCGGTTCCCGAATGAGACCCATCGCAGTAAGGTTGATTTTTAGAACGCCCACATCGGCAGAAGTAATATTCTTGCCCAGCTTTCAACTCTACTTTGATCGGCTTGTTATCAGCGATGATTGGCTTGCTCATGTTGCCCCCTATTTATTATTGTTAACCATGCTTTCTCGCTGGCTTGCAATAAGCGTAGAACAGGAGCGTAAAGAGCGTCAGTGTCGCCGAGTAAAATGCGCGATTGTCGCCCGACTAACCTATACTTTTTATGGGTCTCATACACGTGGAGGCTATATGACGATTGCAACCCGATTAGATGAATATTTGACTGAGCATAACATTCACTTTCAAACCGTGAATCACAGCCACAGTCATAGCTCGCTACAAAGTGGTGTTGCAGCAGGTGTGCCTTTAATGAATATCGCAAAAGGTGTGATTCTAGAGGATCATGAAGGGCGTCATATGATGGCGGTCTTACCTGCCAACAACAAAATCAGTTTGTCGAGATTAAACGACGAATTTAATGCCACCTTCCACTTGGTGAAAGAGCATATGGTTTACCGACTCTTCACCGATTGTGAACACGGCGCTATTCCACCGATTGGTAGCCCTTACCACATGTCGACAGTTTGCGATGAAAGACTAGCAAACTTGGAACATGTCTACCTTGAAGCTGGCGATCATGAAACTCTGATTAAGCTGGACCGAAAGGCGTTTAAAGAACTGATGAACGACTGTAGATATCTAAGATTCAGCAGTGAAGTTCTGCATTAAACTTGCCAAGATCTCTCGACACTTCCTGAACAAGGCTCTTTCAACAAGAGCCTTTCTTTGTTTTGTTGGTAGCACGCGATGGAAGTTTCTCGGACTTTGGTGCCCAGCGTTTCAGAGCATATAGAAACAAAAAACCGCCTATTCGGGCGGTTTTTTATCAATCAAATCATAATTATTATCGAACAAAGATCTTTTGGATCGCTTTTATCGCCATAGCCCTACGGCGCATTAATACGCTCGTTCTTGGCAACCATTTCGGTGTGTGAAGAATGGTTTTCGCATGACTAAAAGTTCTGAATCCTTCCTCTCCGTGATAATGCCCAATACCCGATTCACCAACGCCACCAAAAGGCGCATCTTCAGCGCCAACATGTAAAACCGTATCATTAACGCCGACGCCACCACTGTGGGTGTTGCGTACAATATGTTTGATGGTCGATTTGTCGTCCGACATAACATACAGCGCAAGTGGTCTTTGGTGCTGATTAATGTAGTCAATCGCTTCATCAACGGCATTGTAGGGCTTAACAGGTAGAAATGGCCCGAAGATCTCCTCTTGCATGATTCGCATATTCGGCGACACATCCGTGACCAAATGAGGATACAGAAGTCGTTCCTCTTGGGGCGACGCTTCAACAGTGTGAAGGTTAGCACCTTGCGCTTTTGCATCCTCAAGTAGCGCAGTTAAACGATCATATTGTCGTTGGTTGACAATATGGGTCAGCTTTTGATTCTTGTTGGATTTTAAATAGAGCTTTTCAAAACGTTTTAAGAATAGCGAAATGAACTCTTCGACACGTTCTTGCGGTACAAACGCGTAGTCAGGCGCGACACAAATCTGGCCTGCATTAATGCATTTACCAAACAAGATAGCATCAACGGCTTTCTTCATGTCTGCATCTTTTGCAATGATCACCGGGGACTTTCCACCCAACTCTAACGTCACCGGGGTAAGGTTTTCCGCTGCCGCTTTTGCCACTGCGCGGCCAACACTCGTAGAACCCGTGAACAAAAGGTGATCGAATGGCAGTTGGCTGAATGCTTGTGCGACGTCTGCTTCACCCTCAAAAACTTCGACATACTCAGACAACCCACGGCAAATATCGACGATGACTTTATTGGTTTTTGGCGTAAATTCGCTGAGCTTCATCATCACGCGGTTGCCAGCAGCCAATGCTGTCACTAAAGGCGCAAGGCTCAAAATCACAGGAAAGTTCCACGGTGAAATGATCCCGACGACACCTAACGGTTGATACTGAACGGTGACTTTAGAAGGTGCGAGCAATAAGCCGGATTCGCGCTTGCTGGGTTTGCACCATTTTTTTAGTCGTTTGAGGGTATAATTAATATGCGAGACCGTTGGCAAAACGTCGGTCATGGCGGTATCAAATTCTGAGCGATAGCCAAAATCGTCACTTAACGCTTCAACCAAAGCTTGTTTGTTCTCAAGCAGCGATTTTTTTAACAAAACGAGGCGCTGTTTACGTTCATCCAAACTAGGATAAGGCTCGGCTGCATATGCCGCTTTTAAGCGTTCGAGGCTTTGCTGTAACAAGTTATCTACTTCAACCTCTGTGATTGCGTTCATGATGCTTCTCCTAGCCTAGTTTCTGCCAATGACGCCCCAAGTTAACACGAGCGCAACAATGTTACTATTGTAGCGCTCGTGAAGTTAGAGTTCGAACTCTGATTAAAATATTTCTGGGGTGGATACTACATCAAACGTAGTTCATAAATGCCTAGTCGTTGAGAGCGGTCAAGCATATCGAACTCATGATCAACGTATTCTTTTAATGTGGCGCCTGCACGCTCAGCAATATTGATGCTAGCGATGTTATCTTCCATACAATGGAACTGAATGAATTGTGCGTGCCCTTTCTGCTTCAAAAAAGGGATCAATACTGCGAGCACTTGATCAATCACACGATGGCCTCGCCCATTGTTGGCAAGCCAGTAGCCAATTTCAGTAACACGAGTATGTGAATCCACACCTTTAATGCCAATAACACCCGTAAGCTGCTCATCAAAATAAATTGCACACCAGTGGGAATCCAGCGCGTTACTGTTCACTCGCTGGGAAATGTAGTTCACAGCTTCTCTATGATTCGTGACAGAATCCGTCCAAGGTAGATAACCCTCAAGGCTCTCTCGGTGAGTGTTCACAACCTCTAGTAAAGCGGACGCGTGTTTCGTATTGAGGGGCTCAATTGAGACCCTTTGCGAGACGGAAAAACGCTTCTGTAAGTGATTTCCTTGATACGTCTCTTGGCATGTGACTTCATCCATAGATGTTATTCCTTTTTATTGTGAACGCTCAGCGCAAATCCTAACGCTTCATTTTATGAGAACAAACCTCTCTATAAAAACTAATCAAAGCCGTTGCCGTTCATTTAGCCCTTTTGATCGATCAGCGTAAATGGCGTTAGTGATGCCACATCTACATAATGTTTCCATACATGTTCATAGAGGTGATGCTGATTGGCAAACGGAGCAAGCTGCTTAGCTTCTTCAAGCGTACACCAGCGATACTCTGTATGCTCTTCGTTAAGAACAACTGATTGGTTAGGCGGACAAAATAGTACAAAACATGGGATAACCATGATGCGGTTATTTTTTGCTTCGTAGAACTGCTCTAGAAAGTCTGCTGTATGTAACTCAACTTGGTCAATTCGTGTCTCTTCTTTTAACTCTCTTAAAATGGTTTGCCACCCGGCTTCACCCGCTTCGATACCACCTGCAACATGGCACCAATAGCCACCTTTTACGCGTTTGAGTAACAGCATTTTTTCTATACCATCAATTTTTGAAATGACAACGCCTGAAACATGCGTTGCTTTTATCGGGATCATGTAAGCTCCTTAAATATCGAGTTTTTATTGTTACGCTGAGAGAGGCAGATTAATTGCTACGTATTCTACTGTTTATTCATCTTGTCGACAGAAGTGTTTGAGTTGAGAGGATTTAATCGCTAACTAAGTATGCTAAAGTGAGATCTGTCGCAACAAATGAGCAGTAAAATGTCCAATTCATTCAACACTATGATTCCCATCGGTGTGCGCTTTATGGTGCTTTCCGCGTTCGGCTTTGCTCTGATGTCGGCTACAGTAAAGCACGTCGGCAACTACGGTATCCCCGTTTTTGAAATCGTTGCAGCAAGAGCGCTCGTTTCACTTATCATTAGTTATTTCGATGTAAAGCGAAAACGAATTTCTTTATGGGGCAATAATAAGCCATTACTATTTGCACGCGGTGCTGTGGGCACGATGGCTCTGATGTGTGTATATTATTCAGTGACCACCTTACCTTTGGCAGAAGCGACGATATTCCAATATATTCATCCGGTATTTACTGCACTACTCGCCGTATTTTTCTTGAAAGAGCGCATCCAGCCGTCAACTTTCCTTTGTATTGCGTTGTGCTTACTCGGCATCTATATCATGGTAAGCCCAGAAACTGGGCAAGGCTCAGATAGCGCTTTACCAATGTTTAGCGTCATGATTGCGATCTTAGGCGCATTTGGTAGCTCAATTGCCTACGTCATTGTCAGAAAACTGAGTCAGACAGAAGACAGCTCAGTGATCATTTTCTATTTCCCGTTGGTTGCTCTCCCCGCTTCACTCTTACTGATTGGCGACGATTTTGTAATGCCCGATCTATATCTGACTTTCATGTTGGTTCTAGTTGGTGTCTTTACCCAAATTGGACAATTGGGGTTAACCAAAGCGATGCAAACTCAACAAGCGGGTAAAGCCTCCGCTTATTCGTATATCCAGATCGTATTTTCTGTGTTGTTAGGCATCATTTTCTTTGGCGAGGTTCCGATCATTTGGACGTACGTCGGTGGCGGTCTGATTGTTACAGGCGCATTAATTAATGCGTTTGGTCATCACTTGCGATTACCTTTTGTTAAGCGCAACGCTTGATATACCTACCCAGAACCGTAAACACGACATTTAGAAAAACAGCCAGAGTGACTCTGGCTGTTTTGTGTTTAGCCTAACGTTAAGCTGATATTTTTAACCCTGCGATACCAGCGACAATCATTAGCAAGCTTAAGGCTTTGATAAGTGTTGCTGGCTCATTGAACAGATAAATACTCACGACTGCCGTGCCTATTGCGCCAATCCCTACCCATACGCCATAAGCAATGCCTAGAGGCAAGGTTCTTAACGCAATGCCAAGCAACCAAAAGCTCAATAACATAAAGACAATAGTGAATGCCGAAGCACCGAATTTGGTAAACCCTTGTGAATATTTAAGACCGACAGCCCATGCGATTTCACACAAGCCCGCAATGAAGAGAATTCCCCAAGCCATGTCACATTTCCCAACGAGATGGGGTCGTCCCCGAGAAAAGATAGAGCGGTGAGGTCGTCCTCACTTCTGATTGACTACTTATTATATACGGAAATCTAAACATAAAAAATAAAACACGTCGATAAGCATACAACTCAAACATCTCATGCACTCTTAAATTCTACGCTTTTCTTTTTAACGGTGGCGGACTCTCTATTTCGCATCAATAACGACACCGTTTTTTAACAATTTACATATAACCTTCTGGTGTTGAAAGTGTTGCATTTATTGCACAAATCACACAAAAACTAATTGAACATGTAAATATGAAAACGTTTGTGTGACTAATATCGCTTAAAACAATGACTGATGACTTTAATATTCAGCCGAATTAATTATAAGGTATGACGTACCCATGAAAGCAATCAAAACCTCTATCGCTGTCCTTGTTGGCGCCGCTCTACTATCTGGATGTAATGACGATACTGAATACGTCAATGTTCAGCCTAAAGAAGTAAAAATAGCGACTTACAACCTCTCTTTTGACCGCGCTACCTTCGAAACTTTGGTAGATGAAATGCAAATTGAACCAACGCAGCAAGCTGCGTTGGTCACCTCTTATTTAGACGGTTCAATCGCAGCCGAAGACAAAACCACTGCGGAAAAAGTCATTCAAATTCGTAACGTTGCAGCAATCATTCAAAAGAATCGTCCTGATGTTCTTATGATGGCGGAATACAACAACGACGGAACAGGCGAAAACAAAGCAGCCATTGAAGGATTCCAGAAGAACTACTTGTCTGTCGCGCAAAGTATCGATGGCGCGGGCGGTGAAGCAAACCTTGAGCCTATTGAATACCCTTATGCTGAATCTTATTCAACTAATACAGGGTTGTTGAGTGAGTTTGATCTCGACAACAACGGAACCGCAGGTCAAATGCCAGGTGATGCATGGGGCTTTGGCATGTACCATGGTCAATATGCATTTGCCCTTATGTCTAAGTATAAAATTGACACAGCAAACACACGTACATTCCAAGCATTTAAATGGAAAGATATGGAAGGTGCGACAATTCCAACCATTACTACCTGTGACGGTTCGCAAAAGATTCCAGACGGCATGAAGTGTGGTGATGAATGGTACTCAGCGGAAGAGTGGGATCAAATGCGTCTATCTTCGAAAAATCACGTCGACGCGCCAATCATCATTCCAACTCGCAATGGCGAGGAAGTTGTACACTTGTTGATGTCTCATCCTACTCCACCAGTATTCGACACCGGTAAAAACAAAGCGCAAAACGCAGCAGAAGTGGAGTTTTGGCATCATTACATTCAAGGCAAAGACTATTTTTACGACGATGCGGGTAAAACAGGTGGCTTAACGAACGGCGCTAAATTCGTAATGATGGGTGATCAAAACCTTGATCCAGTGGCTGGTGACGGCATTAGCTCTGTAATGCAGAAGCTGCATAACGATCCATTAGTTAACCAAACCGTGATGAATGGTGAGCTTTACCCAACAAGCTTTGGTGCAGCTGAACACGCTGTTGACCGCAGTTCAACTCACCCATATCCGAATCGCATCACTTCAACGTTTGGCTTAGGGGTAGACTATGCCTTGCCTTCAGCAAATTTGAATGTAATAGACTCTGGTGTGTACTGGTCAGCGTCTTATGAAGAAGGCCGTAAACTATTTAACGATGCACGTATCGGTAAGTATGGTGATGGTAAGGATGTATCTTCCGACCATCGCATGATCTGGATTAAAGCACAGTTCTAGACTGCATAAAAAAAAGCCAACCACAAGGAGTCGTGATTGGCTGTATATATTTGTGAACAAGATGGTTCACTAACAACGTCAGTTGGCTAGGTGACCCTCGGCTTAGAAAGGGTCACTCATACTAAAGCATGAGACGTGCCAACTTTTCAGCGCACAAAAACAGGTTGTTATTTAATCACTTTCATTAAAACTTAACCAATAGCTACTGTTTGCTCACAGAATAAATTGCAATTTGCAAACTACCATTGGCATTTCGCAATAAACCTGATCTTTAGCTCTTGCTTTTATTGCTTCCTAGCTAAGTCGCGTGCAAGGATTAACGCAAGTCCGAATACTTGTAAGAAGAGTCCGATATTCTTGTACCAAGCGATCTTTTCATCCTGCTTTGCCATTACCTCATTGAGCTCTACATTCTCAATGTAGTAATTATCGATGCGGTCTCTATACGAAGCTTGTGCCTGATTTATCTTTGACATTAGTTGAGGAAGTTGATCAATTTTTATTTCATCCGACTCGTTATGAACCCAAGAAGATAAATGACCTGCTAATACCTCTTCTAGCTCTAAAGGTATCGCTACGCTCTGACTTATGTGCACATGCAGCAGTAAAGCTTCTCTTTTCCTTTCTAGGGTTTCCACACTGTTCCATGCGAGTTGGATGGAATACAAGTTTTCTGCTGTTTGCTCTGCGAGCTGCGAGTGCTGTTTACCCAACTTATCAAGGACTAAGCTAGTAACGATGATCGCGCCAATATTCAGTACTAATCCAATCAGAACGAGTACCCAAGGTGGTGGAATGTAACGTCGCAGACTTACCATAACTTATCGTATGGCAGGTAAATCATATTTAACACAACCAATGAAAGTATCACCAGAAATGTCACCTGCATCCCTCTAATGCGCTTTTTCAAGTCTTTTTTCAATATGCCTTTAGCATGAATAACTCGACCAATTACAAAAATAATACCGGTGAGATGTATCCATGTTGGGTAAGCACTATTGAATTCTAAAAGTGCCATTAAAATCAGGGTGATGGGGATATATTCTGTCGCATTACTCTGGGCACTACGAGCAATTTGTAGAGCCTCTACCCCACCATCTGCATAAGCAATTTGATTTAAGCGACGTTGCTTAATTACTTGAACAGCCAACCAAATAATGAGTATTGCGAGAATGTTGGCATACAGAGCTGTGATCATATGTCGTCCTTCTTGATCTGGTTTTCACTTATATAAGCGTGTCACTTGGCTATAACTATAGCGGTATCATTATGATAATGCGTCAAATAATCTCAAGTTATGATTTCTATTCGGGCAAAAAACGAAAGCCAATGCTTCATGACATTAAAAATGCCCTCGAATGGAGGGCATAAGAATAAAGAAGCTAATATGTGAGAATATTGAAACCACTATAAGGGGTGTTTGACCAGCTTTTTGCGCCGATGCCCTTTGATAATACTTTCAAAAATTGTGAACAACAGCCCTACCCAAATAAATGCAAAGGTCACCGCTTTCACTTCGTCAAACAACTCGCCAAAAAACATAACTGCCAACACAAACTGCAAGCTTGGCTCGATGTATTGCATTAGACCGACGGTTGATAAATTAGTTATACGTATTGCGATAGAATAAAATACGAGTGGTAAAAGTGTGATAGGTGCACTGCCAAAATACAAAAGCAATGTTGTGGTATCTGTGCCCGAAGCCAGTTCACCAGTTGCCCATTGTTTATAGAGCAAATATGCGAGTGCAACTGGAGTCAGTAACAACGCCTCAACAAACAAGGTTGTACTCCAGTCATAATTTATCTTCTTCTTGTACAGCCCATACAAAGCAAAGAACAACCCCATCGTTAGTGCGATAACGGGTAGCTGACCATAGTGAATCACTTGATACATAACACCAATTGTTGCCAACACGATTGCAATAAGCTTGCCTATTGAGAGCTTATCCCCAAGAATAAATACGCCCAGTGCAACAGATACTAATGGTCCAATAAAGAAGCCTAAGCTGGCATCGATGACCCGATGATGGGTCAAAGCCCAAGTGAACGCACTCCAAGAAATACACATCAAACTGCTCGCCACAAACGTGTACCACAAGGATTTTTTATCAAGCCAGATTTCTTTCCAATTCAGCTCTCGACGGGTTATCCCAAGTACAATTAGAAACCCGACAGGTACAGACCCAATGATTCGCCATGCTAGCAACTCATCCATAGAAGCATTCGGTAAATAACGATAATAAATTGGTAGCAATCCCCAGATCACAAAGGAGAATGCTGCCATAAAAGTGCCATAACGAGTGTTATTCATAAAACTATCGCCCATCTAAACGACCAATTTGGCGTAAGTAAACAAGTCCGCCATACATAAAAAGGAATGCAATCCCGCAGTGACTTTATGATGCAGATGGCATTATTGGCTCAACGCTTGTACGACGGCGGTAAAGCCACTTACAAAACACAACATAAGTGCCCCAAACCGAATCTTTTCTTTTGGTAACGACTGGGTAGTTTTCATTGCTAGCCAGTAACCAAGCGCCGCAGCAGGTAATAGAGGAATAGTAATGACCAAATGATGCAATGTGAAGAAGCCTACTGGGATTTGTACTATTAGTGAAATAATCGAACTGAAAACAAAAAAAGCCGATAAATTACCGCGTAACTGATTCGCTTCTTGATGCTGCAACAATAACGCCATCGGAGGGCCTCCAATCGCAGAACTGGTACCAAACAACCCAGAAAAGAAACCAGCACATGTCATACGCGAAGGCGTAGGCTCAACCCGAAACGGTAAAACACTCACCACGACTGCAAACAGCACCAACAAACCAATCCAAAGCGTGAGAGTTTGTGTAGATACAAAAAAGAGTAGCAAGCCACCAGCAATTGATCCCGGCACTCGCCCAATCAACGCCATCTTTAAACCGCCGATTTCAACACTACTGCGGTGCTTCATCGCATTCATCAACGAAATAAATAACGCGACTAAACAGATTGGCGCAGGAACATATTCTGGTGCCCAAAGAATCAGTAAAGGTGCGGCAACAATAGCCAAGCCAAAACCGATTGCGGTCTGGACATAAGAGCCAAGAAATATCAAACCTATTGCAAGGAAGTTTATCGAATCGAATTCCATTTAGATTATTCTTATATTTGAAAAATAAACACAAAACCAAAGCACATTCGCATGATGAATACCTCAGGCATACTGCGATATGAATTCCGCGTAGCATTCATCAAAGTGAATAAAAAGACAATCCATTTGTGCGGTTCGCCCTCATTTGCATTTTGTATTTCATTCCGCTGATGTACATGTTTGCTTACATCGAAGAGGATTCATGCTCGCCTGTTCACGCAGCATTTCTTCAGCGGAATTAATGACCTCTTAAAATCTAGCCGAATTAGACCCGTGAATTCTCCGTAGCATTTAATAGATTCAGTCAATTAGTGCGGCGTCCGTATAGCACTTTACAACTCACCTCTTTATACTATTGATCGATTTATCATTACCGTACTTATTTACACAATAAACAAGTGTACGGTCAGTGTTTTTCTACCTTTAACTTGCTGTGAAAATAATATGAAAAAACAAACGGGATTTACTCTAATAGAGTTAGTCGTAGTTATTGTCGTGCTCGGTATTCTTGCTGTCACTGCCGCGCCACGCTTTTTAAACCTTCAAAGTGATGCACGTGAAGCTCGTTTGGAAGGAATGAAAGGCGCTATTGCGTCAGCATTAGGCGTCGGTTATGGGAAAATGGCGATTGCGGGATTGGAAAGCAAGCCTTACGTTTCAAACTTCGTAGACAGTGCTTTAATGGCAGATTTACCATTTGACGGCTGTAATATTGGTGGTTCAAAGCGCTGTGTTTTTTTATATGGATATCCTGATTCTGATAGCGAATCGATGAAGTTACTCGTGCAAGGACTGAACGAAGAAGACTCGGATTGGAAAACATTTCATCACCCGGCTGGTTCAACAACTCGCGAAATGGTCATTGCTGCAGCCGACGAAAAAAGAGCTAGCCTTACACAATGTGGAATTTTATATGGGCCACCGCAGACTCCAAACGAGAGTTACACCTTAGATATTCTTCCCTGCCCTCAATAAAAATAAGGCTGCCAATCGGCAGCCTTATTTGTTTCATCTGTGCCGTCCTAAATAAGGTTGACACTTTCTACCCCCAAAATTGGAGAGTGTTATGAAATCAACAACTAAAAGAACT
>NZ_JAWPOX010000387.1:0-773 GCF_033344475.1 Vibrio sp. 1288 | reverse complement strand
CGCATCGGCTCCGGCTCGACCGGCAGCAACCAAGTTCCGCGCATCGGGTAAGAAATACCAGTTAACTGCGATTGGCACATCCACTGGTGGTCCAGTTGCTTTACAAAAAATTCTTACTCGTCTGCCGATGAACTACCCACATCCAATCGTGCTGATTCAGCATATGCCTGCGACATTTACGGCGGCATTTGCAAGTCGATTGAACACGTTGTGTAAGATTCAAGTGAAAGAAGCACAAGACGGTGATGTGTTACAAGCTGGTGTGGCTTACCTAGCGCCAGGCGGCAAGCAAATGATGATTGATGGTCGTGCAGGTGCTGCTCGCCTTCGCATCATTGATGGCGGTGATCGCATGAACTACAAACCGTGTGTGGATGTGACCTTTGGCTCGGCGGCGAAAGTTTACGGCGACAAAGTGCTTTCTATGGTGCTCACCGGAATGGGTGCAGATGGCCGAGAAGGTGCACGTATGCTGAAATCGGCAGGTTCAACCATTTGGGCACAAGACGAAGAAAGCTGTGTGGTTTACGGTATGCCTCAAGCTGTTGCTAAAGCGGGCATTTCTTCTGAAGATTTACCTCTTGACCGAATTGCAGAACGCATGCTGGTGGAAGTGGGTTTAGCGTAGGATAAATCATGATCGTTTGGAGTGTAGCTAACCAAAAAGGTGGGGTAGGAAAAACCACATCAACAGTGACACTAGCAGGTTAGTTGAGTCAGAAAGGTCATCGTGTATTGATGGTCGAAACAGATCCTCATGCGTCACTGGCGAC
>NZ_JAWPOX010000386.1:0-773 GCF_033344475.1 Vibrio sp. 1288 | reverse complement strand
AAGGACCTGCGCCAACGACGACAACTTGCTTGTGCTCTGGTTTCCTTCTTTATACTAGCTTGCTTGGAGTTTTAATAAGGTATGTCCGAGGCCAATGTTGTCCGTTCTTTCCACAACAGAGAGACCTGCTGCTTCAACAATTTCTAGGAAATCATCACTACGGTAGAAACGGCTATTACCATTGGCTAGGCAGGTAAAGTAAAGCGAGGTAGCATTTAAGCTGTATGACGCGCCCGCGTATTTCTGCGCATCCCAAAACAGTTCGAGAACGTAAACGGTATCGCCCGCGCTCAACTGCGCCTTCACTTTCTTCAAAATATTTAAAATTTCAATTGGAGAGAAACAATCTAAGAACTGGCTCATCCACCAAATATCGGCATGATCAGGCAATGTTTGGGCTTTATCAAGCATATTGGCAGGATACGGATGCACGCGTTCGCTGAGCTTATTCTCTGCCACGTTAGACATCGCGACTTCCAGTTGCTGCGGCAAATCAACAATGGTCACATGCACATCTTTATCGTAGTTGCAGCACTGCATTGCCCATTTACCCGTATTGCCACCGATATCGACAATATGTTTTGGCTCATTGGCAAACACTTCTTTAAGCAGCAATGGGAAAGAACGATCCGAATAGAAGTGATCAAACTTAAACCAGCTCTGCTTAGCTTGCTCAGGTAATGTCGACAATCCTTGATAGATGGTTTCCCAATCGCCCAGCTCTTTCAATCCAGCAGGTTTGCCGTCTTTGATTGCTTCAGTCAAGTGCATCA
>NZ_JAWPOX010000385.1:0-773 GCF_033344475.1 Vibrio sp. 1288 | reverse complement strand
CATTAACGATGCACGAGCACTAGCCAGACCCGCTTCAGCTTGAAGTACGGCCGCTTCATAATTATCGCTTTCTATCGTGAATAGCACTTCCCCACGCTTCACGATGCCACCGGTTACAAAATTAGGGTGCCAACTGATCACTTCACCGCTGACTTGAGCAGAAAGGTGTGTTTTTTCGAATGGAACCAATTCGCCATGGCTGGTAATCACGACTTTATGGTCAGTAGGAAAAAGAGAAGAGGCTCGAACTGTGGGTTCGGTTATGGTTTCTTTTGTTGACTCTTTCTCCGGTGCTGTCGCTGCAATCGCGGCATATCCAGCGTAAGATCCGCCGACGACAACGAAGGGTAAAAGCCAACGTACTATGGGTTTTGCTAACATCAAAAATCCTTTTTTATTGTTGTATTCAGCCGAATGCTCGTGTTGGTTTTTCAACCTAAATGCGACATCAAAAAGCATAATGCTCAATGAGTTAGCAAGTACTCCCTGTGAGCAATCGGTGAGTTCATTGCATCTGAAATAGACGAAGATATTTGTACTTCTGTAGCGACTAACAACATGGTGTGTGGCCGTTACATCATTCAACTAACTTGAAACGAAATCATGCAGTTCAAGGCAAGGAACCCGTGTTCGTTGCCTGCTTGCTGAGGCCAATTTCAAGTAAAGTAAGAGAGCTGCGTTTTTCTGTGGTGACTAGCCACAAATAACCGTCTATTCAAAGTTAATAAAATTAACAAAAAATTAACCAGTTCCGCAAGTTGTGCTGACTTACT
>NZ_JAWPOX010000384.1:0-775 GCF_033344475.1 Vibrio sp. 1288 | reverse complement strand
TGATGAATGATAGAAACCGCGATCCAAGTGCAACGCTTACCGTCATTGATACGAATGCGTACAGCGCTGATGAAGTGAAGCAACGTCTTATCAACGAAAACATCGATTTTGTTGTCGGCCCGCTGCAAAAAGAAAATGTCGAACTATTGCAAACAACAATGGATGGCTCAGCAAACAGTCCAGCCATTCCAGCACTGGCGCTGAATATTCCTGAAGATGTTCAGCCAGGTACCGACATTTGCTACCTAGCGTTGTCACCAGAGCAAGAAGTGGCTCAAGCTGCAAAATACTTGTTTAGCGAAGGCTATAACTTCCCGCTGATCCTAGCGCCAAAAGGCAGCTACGGTGAGCGTGTTGTGCAAGCTTTCAATGAAGAATGGAGCAAGTACAGCTCAAACAAAGTCGCAACAAGCTACTTTGGTGATAAGCGCCAGCTACAAAAAGACATTAACGACGTCTTTGGATTACAAGAGAGCAAACAGCGTATCGCACAGATGCAATCGCTCATGCGCATTAAGTTGGAAACACAGCCACGCAGTCGTCGTGATGTGGACGCAGTTTACATTGTCGCTCGTAGCTCTGAACTAACACTTATCAAACCATTCATTGAGGTCGCAATTAACCCAGATGCGAAGCCACCAAAATTGTTCTCGAACTCTCGTAGCAACAGCGGTGGTGCGACGTACGAAGACTTAACAGGCATTATCTACAGTGACATTCCGCTGTTAGTAAACCCAGACCCAATCGTGACCGCTGAAATGAATGAGCTATGGGC
>NZ_JAWPOX010000383.1:0-776 GCF_033344475.1 Vibrio sp. 1288 | reverse complement strand
GAGCTGAAGAAACGGCTCCTCTGCACAAACTTGGCGGTGAAGCGTGGTCGAAAGCACGTCGAAAAGCAGCTGAGAAAGTACGCGATGTTGCAGCAGAGCTACTTGATGTATACGCGAAGCGTGAGCTAAAACCGGGCTTTAAATTTGCCTTAGATCGTGGCCAATACGCGACCTTCAAGGCAACATTCCCGTTTGAAGAAACCGATGATCAAGCCATGGCAATCAACGCGGTGCTTTCCGATATGTGCCAAGCAAAAGCCATGGATCGCTTGGTGTGTGGTGACGTTGGTTTTGGTAAAACAGAAGTTGCCATGCGTGCGGCCTTTGTTGCTACGGACAACAGCAAGCAAGTTGCCGTACTCGTGCCAACAACCCTGCTTGCTCAGCAGCATTTTGAAAACTTCCGTGACCGCTTCGCGAACTTGCCAATCCGAGTCGAGGTGCTTTCTCGCTTTAAATCAGCCAAAGAGCAAAAAGTGATTTTGCAAGATGTTGCGGATGGCAAAGTTGATATCGTCGTCGGTACGCACAAATTGCTCTCCAGCGACATCAAATTCAAAGATTTGGGTTTGTTGATCGTCGACGAAGAGCATCGCTTCGGTGTTCGTCAAAAAGAGAAAGTCAAAGCGATGCGCGCCGATGTGGACATTCTTACCCTAACGGCAACGCCGATTCCTCGTACGCTGAACATGGCAATGAGTGGTATGCGTGATTTGTCGATCATCGCCACACCACCAGCACGCCGTTTAGCTATCAAGACATTTGTTCGTGAACGT
>NZ_JAWPOX010000382.1:0-777 GCF_033344475.1 Vibrio sp. 1288 | reverse complement strand
CAGACACTTTTTCGCCTTTGTAAAGCGCATCAACTATCAGAGACTTATCATCAGGCTTGTTGTAAACGTTAACGCGACGCTCGATAACGTAATATTCCGTGATTTCAGGAGCTGGCGCTTCTAAATCCATGATGGGTTTGGAGGCATCCCCTTTATCTACAGGCGCCTTTTCCGTTTTAGCCGCAACAGGCTTTTCAGGTTCGTCTTTTTGCATAAAAAAGAAATAGTAACCAGCACCCGCGCCACCCAGCAGCAGAAGAATCAACACTGCGATGAGAACTTTTTTCATGTTCTTTTCCTTTTTATTCTTTGTGCTTATCTCGCCATCTATACTGTTTAGAGACGGTTAACTTACGTGAGCAATCATGATCAACAAACACTACTGGATGCTGATACTTATCTTGTTCCCTTTGCTAGGGTTCGCCAATGTTCAATGTAATCCATCTTCTTGGGATGACAATCTTACCCAATTCAACCGTTTAGAGTCCAACTACAATCAGCATGTTAAGGTGTTCAATACCTTGTTAAGTGAACACAAGCAGCGCCAATTGCTTTCGCAAACTTTTTCCACAGATGAACTCAGTTTGTTATGGCGCGCTAAGTACAATCAAAACCTGTTCCAAAATCAGCTAAAAGCCTCGGTTCAGTACAAAGAAGAGTTAACGCAAAAAGCAAATGAGCTTATCAAGCTTAGTACCGAGTCACAGTGGGCAGCGAATGGCTGGGATTAGCCCATCTTTATGACAAAGAAGCGAGTGCATTAAAATACGCCCAAGG
>NZ_JAWPOX010000381.1:0-777 GCF_033344475.1 Vibrio sp. 1288 | reverse complement strand
AAACTTAGGGCGCTTAGCGTGGACGCTAAAATTATTCTTTTCATAAAACTTCCCTTTTTTATGTTTTGCTCACAATGCATGCTTAAACATAGCGTGTGAATTTTTTCGGGTCGAATGCCGCTCGAATCGCTTCACCGATAAAGGTGACCATCACCAGTACCAGTACAATGGAAGTCACAACAGACGCCACAATCCATGGCGAGTCCAAGTTGGACTTACCTTGCTGCAGTAACTCACCCCAGCTTGGTGTTGGTGGCATCAAGCCTAAACCAAGATAATCAAGCGCTGTCAGTGCGGTGATATTGGCGGCAATAGTAAATGGCGCTAAGGTGACAATCATGACCATGGTATTTGGCAGAATATGGTTAAACAGGATTCGGCCTGTCGAGGCACCCAACGCACGAGCTGCCATTACGTATTCGCGTGCAGATTCTTTATAAGTCATGGTACGCATGTACCATGTCATCCCCATCCATCCAAACAACACGTTGATGGCGACAAAGAGCGTGAAAGTCGGTTGAACGATGGACACCAAAATCATAATGACGTACAGGAATGGCACCATTGACCAAACCTCAATCAACCGTTGGACAAATAGCTCGACCTTGCCGCCCCAAAAGCCCATGGCACAGCCTCCAGCGGTACCAATAGCGTAGGACACCGCCATCGTTAACAACGCAAACCCCATCGCAGTACGGAAGCCATACACCAAGCGCGCTAAAATATCGCGACCAATAACGTCAGTACCTAGATAGTGTTTATTCTCAGCGCTTGGCG
>NZ_JAWPOX010000380.1:0-777 GCF_033344475.1 Vibrio sp. 1288 | reverse complement strand
GCAAGTTCATCGCTGGCGTAGGCCGCTTCAATATCTTCAAATTGAGTTAGGCTCTCTTTGGCGGCTTTCGGTCCAATGCCCGGAACGCCCGGCACTTGGCTTGAACTAATGCCAGTTAACCCCCAATAATCAGCGAGTTGGCTTGGCTTTACGCCAAACTCTTTCTCAATAAACGGTTCATCCAACCAACGGTGTTGAAAATAATCGCGAATTTGCAGTGTCGGTGAAAGTAACTGGCAGTAGCCTTTGTCGGTTGAAACGATCGTTACTTTCTCGCCGTGGCTTGCCACTTTGGTCGCCAGTGTTGCAACTAAATCGTCCGCCTCATCGCCTTCTGATAGCAGTGAATCAATGCCTTGCTCCCACCATGCTTGCTGGATGGCATCCAAACCTTGCATCAGCGGCTCTGGCATCGGTTTGCGATTTTGCTTGTAGTCAGGAAGGATTTCAGCGCGCCAACCTCTATCTTGTTCATGGTGATCAAACACCGCGATGATATGTGTTGGTTTCGCTTCGGAAAGAATACGCGTAAGGGTTCGCTGAGTCGTCGTGATGGTTCTTGCGATGTCAGTTGGATCCGGTTGTGCAGAGTGCACACGGCGAATCAAGTTGAGGGCATCAATAATAACAAGATGAATAGACATAATGACTTAGCAATAAAAAAGGGGCGTTGCCCCTAGTGTAACGAATGCAAGCCAGACTATCGACCACCAATTTATGGATGGGCAATTCGATAGCATGGTTCATAATCAGAACCGCCTGGCAATTTCATTCGAT
>NZ_JAWPOX010000379.1:0-777 GCF_033344475.1 Vibrio sp. 1288 | reverse complement strand
GTTCCTCTCGTTGTTGGTGGTCTTGTTCGACCTGATTTTCAATAGTTAGATTGGTATCGCTCGTTTCGTTCAGAGGTAAGCATTCTCCACTTTGCGGAAGCAGTAATTGTTTGCCATCCAGAACATCCTGAATCAACGTAGCAAGGGCTTCTTTCTCAACCGGTTTTGGCAAGTAACCATCAAAACCCGCTGCCAAGTAGCGTTCCACTTCTTCCGCAAAAACATGAGCAGACACCGCAATCATAGGTGTCGGTGACAGCGCTTTGTCACCTGGCTTGTTACGTTCGATGCGTTTTAAGCGTTGAATCAAATCCGTGCCGTCGCAATCAGGTAAATTGATGTCAACAAGCGCGATGTCAAAATCTTGTTTATCAATGATTCGTTCAGCTTGCAGGCCATCTTCCGCCATCACAACTTGGTGCCCCATGCTCTGGAGGAAACCTTCCGCCACTACGCGGTTTACTTCATTGTCTTCGACCAACAGCACTTTCGCTTTCACCTTGCAGCGAGCGCTCGCCACAACACCGATTTCAACAGGTTCGCTTTCTTCAAGTGGGATGGAGAACCAGAAACGGCTGCCTTCGCCCTCTTCTGAGTCGACTTCTAGCACGCCGCCCATGGCTTCGACGATACGTTTGCTGATTGCTAAACCAAGCCCTGTACCACCGATTTGGTTCAGACCACCTTCTGCTTGCGTGAAAGCATCAAACAGAGTTTTCTGATCTTTTTTCGAAATGCCGATACCTGTATCTGAGACTTCAAATAGCACTTGCGATT
>NZ_JAWPOX010000378.1:0-778 GCF_033344475.1 Vibrio sp. 1288 | reverse complement strand
CAGCGTTTTCGTCACTTCAGCGCCAACTTCTGAGTCTGACGTCAGTGTTAGCGTCATAGCGTCATCACCAATATGAGAAATTAATCCCATATTAACTGATTCCCAATCCGGAGTTTTGATGCCTGATACTGCTTTTAGTTCCATTCCAGATTCAATTCCTGCCTCAGCAACAATCGAATTGGGTGTAACTTCACCAATTACGGGTTTTACCGCAGGTACACCAATCAGGAAAACCAACCAATAAGCAAAAATAGCAAATAAGAAATTAAAGATAGGGCCAGCTGCAACAATAGACGTTCGTTTCCAAAGCGGCTTTTGATCAAAGGCTAAATGTTTTTCACTTTCTGGCACATCGTCAACACGGCTATCTACCATTTTGACGTATCCACCAAGAGGAATCATTGAGATAGTGTATTCGGTTCCGTCTTGACCAACTTTTCGCCAAATAGACTTACCAAAACCGATGGAAAATCTTTCAACCTTCACGCCACAACGACGAGCAACCCAAAAGTGCCCAAACTCGTGCACGGCAACGAGAATGCCCAGTGCAACGATAAAAGAAACGAGATTCCACAAAATACCAGTCATTAGCTACGCTCGCGTATAATTTCTAGGGCGATAGTTCGAGACATTCTATCTAGCTCTAGCAAGCTTTCCAAGCTATTCGCATTCTCAGGTTTGCAGCTTGCGGTGATTTTATGCAAAACCAATTCATTGATGCGAGCTATGTCTGTAAAACCAAGGCGATTATTTAGAAACGCATCAACAGCAACTTCAT
>NZ_JAWPOX010000037.1:0-47004 GCF_033344475.1 Vibrio sp. 1288 | reverse complement strand
GGTAGTTCAGTTGGTTAGAATACCGGCCTGTCACGCCGGGGGTCGCGGGTTCGAGTCCCGTCCACTCCGCCACTTATATTAAGCCTCAGTCGAAAGACTGAGGCTTTTTTCGTTTTGGTTACCCGACTTACCTTAAACCCACTTTCATATTGAAACCTTGCATCGAGAGGCCGGCTTCCCTCTGGCGATGCTTTCTAAGCCCTGTTATGAGTGAAGTGGAACTCAGTTTTGTGTGGTTTCTGCAGTCTCGAGCGCTAGTTTTGAGCCCCTGTGCTTAACTTACCAAAGCTTCCTTTATTATTACCTGGAGAATTTATTCACTAGGTTATGTTATTTTCGGGGGAGATTTCTCTGCTTTAGATGTTTTGATTTAGCCATAGGCGCTTATTAATATAAACTCAGCGCATTTAAAACTTTCCAAACATGGATTTTGTTTTGTCGATCTATTTAAGCCAGTGTCTTAAAGTGTATTCGCTACTTCTTCCCTCTAACCCTCTCCAACCTACAAAGCCACCACTACATTCGTATAACGTGAGCGGTATAGGTGCTCTCATAGCTGTGTTTGCTGAGTAAGTCGTTCACCTAGCACATTGACTGAGGAAAAGTCTTCTTTCAGTGGACCTTCGTGTAAGTCACGATAGTTTTAATAATTATCTGGTACTTTTTATTCTAAAGGTGTACGCTTCACATCGAATATTTTTTCGACAGTAAATCATGTTATATCTCTTGTTTAAAAGCTTTGTAAGAAGGCTGAACTCCATGCAAAAAACGCGATGAAGTGTTGCTCGGAGTCTTAAATTAATCTTCATCAGGTGTTTTATGTGTGGGTAGCTTCGCTGAAGTTATACGCAGGCGTCTGTACACCTGATAAAAGAGAAGAGATGGCCGGTGATATTTCATCATCGGCCTTTTTGTATCTGTTAAGCAGCTACAAAGCATTATCCAGTATTGAAATAAGGGCCGGTATTGATCACCGGCCCTTTTTATTTGGTTAAAAGCATGAGTATTTTACAAGTTAAAAATTTGTCTTATCAGATCGCTGATAAGAGTTTATATAACAACGCGACATTTCGAATTAACGTGGGAGAGAAAATAGGTATCACTGGAGCGAATGGCGTTGGAAAAAGCACCTTATTAAAACTGCTTATTGGTGAATTATCTGCAGATAAGGGCTGCATTGACTGGTTACCAAACCTTGAGGTGGGGTATTTAGAGCAACATTTTAAGATGGATAATGCGCTGACGGTTTATGAATGCTTAAAGAGTGCTTTTGAGAACTTATACGCTGCCGAGCAGAAGCTTTGGACTTTGTATCAGGCGATGACCGAGTCTCACTCTACATCTCTTTTAAGCCAAGTCGCTCGGCTACAGGCATATTTAGAAGATGAAGACTTCTATGCAATTAATACCAAAATTGAACGAGTTGCTGTAGGTCTTGGTATTTATCAATTTGGCTTAGATACACCGCTTGTCTCGCTAAGTGGCGGTCAAAGACACAAAGTCCTTTTAGGCAGGTTGTTACTTCGCAACCCCGATGTGTTAATTCTTGATGAGCCGACAAACTATCTTGATGCTCCGCACATTGAATGGCTAGTCACGTTTCTCAATGATTACATTGGCACAGTTTTACTGGTTTCTCATGATGTTGATTTCCTTAATCAAGTAGCGACCAGTATTTGTGATATTGATTATCAAACGGTTCGAAAATACAGCGGTACTTATGTCAAAGCAATGCAGCAAAAGCAGCACGACGGTGCTTTATTAGAAAAGCAATATAAGGCTCAGCAAAGTGAAATTCGAAAGCTAGAGCAATTTATTGCCAAAAATGGTGCAGGAGTTAACGCGAGTCTTGCTAAAGGGCGTAAGAAAAAACTGGATAAAATCGAACGTATTCAACTGAATAATGTAGAGAAAGTATCGACGTTTGACTTTGCTTACCAGCCCATTGAGCAACCGAATGTGGTTGAGGCAAAAGCGTTGATGATCGGTTATCAGCAGCCTCTGCTTCCAGTATTTGATATCACGTTAGCGCGCGGGGAAAAGTTGGTTGTTGCTGGCTTTAACGGCGTGGGTAAGTCGACCTTACTTAAAACCCTGATGGGGGAGATCGAGCCACTCTCTGGTGAGGTGGTATTGGCAAAAGGTGCAATGATTGGTTATTTTTCTCAAGATTTGTCTTGGCGCCATCCTCAGAACACGCCTGAACAGGAGCTGTGCTCTTGTGCGCCAACAATCTCAAGCAAAGAGTCACGCAAGCTATTAGCTCGCTTTGGGATCTCGGGGGATAAGACGCAGCGCCACTTAGATACATTGAGCGGTGGTGAGCAAACTCGGGTGAAACTGTGTTGTTTATCGGTTCAGAAATGCAATGTTTTGCTGTTGGACGAACCAACAACACATTTGGATAGCAGCAGTAAAAATGCGCTTAAAGAGGCTCTCCAGCGCTTTTCCGGTAGCGTGATTGTGGTATCTCATGAGAAGGCATTTTTGCAATCTTGGCCTGATAGAGTTTTAGATATTTCGTTGCTCACTTGTGCTGAATCGGAAACAGAACAGGAGGTGGAGCTATGATGCAGTCCATGGTCCTATTTCTCGTTGCTTTTCTTGTTGGTGTTGATGAGTTGATGCTTGGATCTATTCTTGAACCCATCGGAAATGATTTAAGTGTTCAACCGAGTCAGGTTACCTTATTTATTACGGCATATAGTTTAGCCATAGCAATTTGCGCTCCTTACTTGGGCCGTTTATCAGACCGAGTTGGGCGTATTCGTATCATGGTGCCTGCTTGCTTTGTATTTGGGGTTGCGTCTATTACGACGGGCATAGTTCATGATTTTGAACTTGCTATTGCAACTCGAGTGATCACTGGTATTGCAAGTGCAGGCATGTTGCCAATTGCATTCGCGTTAGCGGGAGACGCGAAGGGTAATAGAGCGATGCGTCAAATTGTGATGGTTCAGGCGGGATTAACGCTAGGTATGATAACTAGCCCTGCGATCGGAGCATTGTTGACCCAGCTTTTATCATGGCGTGCCGCTTTTATTATTTTGGGCGTTGCGGCTCTTCTTGTCAGTGCTATGAGCGTAGTGTTCATGAATGACCAGCATGATGAGTCCAAAATGTCAGATGCTCTGCCACCTATAACAGGTGTAATTCATGTTCCTGGCGCGTTGAGGGCGATTTTAGCGATGTGTTTAGGTCTAGGGGGAGGTATTGGTGTATTTAACCTGATAGGCCTTCATATTCGAGATACCAGCGATTTGGCGCTCGGTTGGGTGGGCGCTATTTATGCAGCTCTAGGGATCGTGAGTGTGGTTGGAAATATGTGCGTGGCGAGAGCTTCTCGCTGGCTTGGTAGCTCTCGAGCCGTTATGCGAGTGGCTTTAATGGTGTGCATACCTTGCAGTGCATGGGTGTTCTCAAATGAGATGAGTACGGTGACCGCTTATCTTCCAGCTCTAGTGCTCTGGTCTCTTGCTGGAGGGGTTGGTTCTCCGGCATTACAAGCACATATCGCAAGCTTATCTGATGAATATCGAGGTGTGTTAATGTCTTTTGGAATGAGTATGATGCACTTTGGTGTCGCGATTTGGTCTGCCTTGGCGGGCTTCGCGTATTCTGTAGGCAATGAATGGGTCGCTTTCGTGGCTTTCCTATTGTTTGGCTCAGCAGTAGTTATCTTAAAGCCAGTTGGTAATACTGAACAAAGTGAGCGTTATTCGTAGTGTTTTAGTAGATAAAGAAAAGCCGTTACCTAAAAAGGTAACGGCTTGTTCCAAATACTTTTTGAAAAACGGTCTTAGTTCATGCCGTATTTCTTAAGTTTCTTGCGAAGAGTACCGCGGTTGATACCCATCATAGTTGCTGCGCGAGTTTGGTTACCGCGAGTGTACTGCATGATAGTATCTAGTAGTGGCTGTTCAACTTCAGCTAGAACTAATTCGTATAGTTCTGTTACTTCCTGGCCGTTTAGTTGAGCAAGGTAGTTTTTAAGAGACGCTTTAACAGAGTCACGTAAAGGCTTCTGAGTAATCTGGTCTTGTGACGTTACTGTAGTTACTGTTAATGCTTCTGAAGTCAGATTTTGTTCGAACATATTCGGTCTAGCTCTTCTCTTAATTATGATGCAACGTTATCAAAATAACCTTCTAACGCCTCAATTTGCAGCGGAGCTGCGTCGATAGCGTTGAAGGTACGGCGAAACTCACTTGCCTGTTCATGCTCTTTCAGGTACCACCCAACGTGCTTGCGCGCGATACGTGGACCTAAGAACTCCCCATAAAACTCATGCAGAGCATTTACATGACCAAGCATAATGGTTTTCACTTCCTCAGTTGGAAGTTCCTCCATTGTGGTGCCGTTTTCCAAATAGTGATGGATTTCCTGGAAAATCCAAGGACGACCCTGGGCAGGGCGTCCAATCATTAAAGCGTCCGCACCGGTGTACTCCAGTACAAATTTGGCTTTCTCCGGGCTATCGATATCACCGTTCGCGATAACCGGAATTGAAATCGCCTCTTTTACCGCTTTAATGCTGTCATATTCGGCCTCACCTTTGTACATACATGCTTTCGTTCTGCCATGCAGAGCAAGAGCTTGTATGCCGCAGTTTTCGGCTAATTTAGCGATCTGGACACAGTTCTTGTTGTCTGTATCCCAGCCAGTTCGAGTCTTTAACGTTACAGGAACGTCCACTGCATTCACGACCGCTTTCAAAATCTCTTCGATAATGTTTGGGTATTGAAGCAGAGCAGAGCCCGCTAGCTTCTTATTCACTTTTTTTGCCGGGCAGCCCATGTTGATGTCGATGATTTGTGCACCGTTCTCAACACTGAATTGAGCTGCGTCCGCCATAAGCTGTGGATCGGAACCCGCAATCTGTACAGAGCGAATGCCCGATTCGCCCTCGTGTACCATGCGCTGTTTCGACTTTGACGTTCCCCATAGTTTTGGGTTAGCAGACATCATTTCACTGACGGCCATTCCCGCACCATAGCGAAGACACAACTCGCGAAACGGTCTATCCGTTACACCAGCCATAGGGGCTACGATTAGATTGTTCTTAAGTTGATAGTTTCCGATTTTCAAAACGTCATCACAGTTCTGTACCAGCAAGGGCGCGCATTTTACGCATTTTTTCACTGCGTGAAAAGACTAATATTTGAGCATTTACAAATTGTTTTTGTAAATTGTATGAATTTCAAACAATTAGCTCTGAAAACCTTGTCTAGCCTTGCTTACGACCAGAGATGCGACACCATTCACTTTGCTCAACAATCGGGTCAATGTGAAGCTCGTCACGGTAATAGTTCGCAACATCTTCAGCTTGAGTGTCTAATACGCCGGACATAGCGAGGTCGCCATTTGGCTTAACTAGTCCTTTGATGATAGGTGCAAGTTCACGTAAAGGTCCCGCAAGGATGTTGGCCACAACGACGTCAGCGACGAGACCTTCTGGTTGATTTTGCGGTAAGTAAACTTCTAGTTTGTCTGCAACGCCATTACGCTCAGCATTGTCTTTTGAAGCAAGCAGGGCTTGAGGATCAATGTCGATCCCTATCACTTTTTCAGCGCCCAGTTTGATCGCTGCGATCGCAAGAATACCTGAGCCACAACCGAAGTCGATAACGGTCTTACCGCTTAAGTCCATGCTTTCTAGCCACTCAAGACAAAGTGCTGTTGTAGGGTGAGTACCCGTACCGAATGCAAGGCCTGGATCCAACATAACATTAACAGCGTCAGGATCTGGAATGTCGCGCCAGCTTGGACAAATCCATAAGCGTTCACCAAATTTCATTGGGTGGAAGTTTTCCATCCATTCGCGTTCCCAGTCTTTATCTTCAAGCTGTTCTACTTTGTAAGCAAAATTGTCAGCCAGCATATTGCTCGCTTTAATTTGGTCGATGATGAAGTTAGTGTCTGCTTCTGCATCATACAGTGCCAGAATATCAGTATCGCCCCATAAGCGAGTTTCGCCAGGTAGAGGTTCGAATACAGGTGTATCCTGCGCGTCTAAGAATGTAACAGACAGCGCGCCAGTCTCTTCCATTAGCATATCGCCGATTTGCTCAGCGTTTTCATTGGTCGCGTTGAGTTTGATTTGAATCCAAGGCATTGGTTTTTGCTCTTAAAGTGAATGAAGTGGCGCAGAGTTTACCAGAACTCTACGATTTGTTTGAGTATATACCCAAATAAGCCGATTTATATGTTGAGCCCTTCGCGTACATATAAAACAAAAATGCCCACGGGAGTGGGCATTTTTTAAGACGTTTGCTTAGGCTTATTGTAAGCCAAGCTTCTTCTCTAGGTAGTGGATGTTTGCACCACCGTGTTGGAAGTTTTCGTCATTCATAATGGAGAATTGCAGTGGCACGTTAGTTTTGATGCCTTCGATGATCATCTCACCCAGTGCGTTCTTCATACGTGCAATCGCTACATCACGGTTCTCACCGTAAGTGATCAGTTTACCAATCATTGAATCGTAATGAGGTGGTACTGTGTAGCCTGTGTAGATATGAGATTCCCAACGTACACCCATACCGCCAGGAGCGTGGAAACGCTCGATCTTACCCGGAGATGGTAGGAAGCGCTCAGGGTCTTCTGCGTTGATACGACACTCAATCGCATGGCCACGGATCTTAATATCATCTTGAGTGAATGACAGAGGCTGACCCGCTGCAACGCGAAGCTGTTCTTTGATTAGGTCGATGCCAGTAACCATCTCTGTTACTGGGTGCTCTACCTGAATACGAGTGTTCATTTCGATGAAGTAGAACTCACCGTTCTCGTATAGGAATTCAAACGTACCTGCGCCGCGGTAACCGATCTCGATACATGCACGAGTACAGCGTTCACCGATGTACTTACGCATTTCTTCGGTGATACCAGGTGCTGGAGCTTCTTCCACTACTTTTTGGTGACGACGTTGCATTGAACAGTCACGCTCACCAAGGTGGATTGCGCCGCCTTGACCGTCAGCAATAACCTGAACTTCAACGTGACGAGGGTTTTCTAGGAATTTCTCCATGTAAACCATGTCATTGTTGAACGCCGCTTTTGCTTCAGCACGTGTCATTGCAATAGCTTGGATAAGGTCTTTCTCTGCGCGAACAACACGCATACCACGACCGCCGCCGCCGCCAGATGCTTTGATGATTACTGGGTAACCAATGCGCTTAGCAAATGCTTTGTTTTTCTCTTCGTCATTGTCTAGAGGGCCGTCAGAACCCGGTACACAAGGAACGCCTGCTTTCTTCATTGCATTGATAGCAGATACTTTATCGCCCATTAGGCGGATAGTGTCTGCCTTTGGGCCAACGAAGATGAAACCACTGCGCTCAACTTGCTCTGCGAAGTCTGCGTTCTCAGACAGGAAGCCGTAACCTGGGTGGATAGCCACAGCACCAGTCACTTCTGCTGCAGAAATGATGCGTGGAATGTTTAGGTAGCTGTCGATACCACGAGCAGGGCCGATACATACGGTTTCGTCTGCGAGTAGTACGTGCTTAAGATCGCGATCCGCTGTTGAGTGAACAGCGACGGTCTTAATACCTAATTCTTTACAAGCGCGAAGAATACGAAGTGCAATTTCACCTCGGTTCGCGATGACTACTTTGTCTAGCATAAGGCAAGCCCCGCTTATTCGATTACAACAAGAGGTTGGTCGAATTCAACTGGTTGGCCGTCTTCAGCTAGGATTGCTGTAACAACGCCAGATTTGTCCGCTTCGATTTGGTTCATCATTTTCATTGCTTCAACAATACATAGAGTATCGCCAGCATTTACTTTCTGACCCACTTCTACGAATGCTTTAGAGTCTGGGCTTGGAGAGCGGTAGAAAGTACCAACCATTGGAGAAAGAACTTGGTGACCTGCAGGTGTTGCTGCTGGAGCTTCTGCTGCTGGCGCTTCCGCTACTGGTGCCGCTGCTACTGGAGCAGGTGCCGCCGCTGGAGCTGCTGCGTAGTGAATTGGTGCTTGAGGAGCTGCAGTGCCATGACGGCTGATGCGCACTGACTCTTCACCTTCAGAGATCTCTAGCTCAGCAATGCCAGACTCTTCAACTAACTCAATTAGCTTCTTGATTTTACGAATATCCATCTTTTCTTTCTCTTTTATCTTGTGATTAAGACAACCCTCGTAGGGTTGCAGAGTGTTAGGGTTACTTTGCCTGTAGCTTATTGATCGCTGCAGACAGAGCAAATTCATAACCTTGTGCGCCTAAACCGCAAATCACACCCTCTGCTTTATCTGACAGATAAGAGTGATGACGGAATGGTTCACGTGCGTGCACATTTGATAAGTGCACCTCAATAAATGGGATGGCGACGCCAAGTAATGCATCTCGCAGCGCCACACTAGTATGAGTGAAAGCCGCTGGATTGATGATGATGAAGTCAATCTTGCCATAGGCAGCGTGAATGGCTTCAATCAGTTCGTACTCACGATTTGATTGTAGGTGTTCCAGTTCTACCCCAGCGTTATGGGCTTGCTCTGTAAGAGTATCCACAACTTGAGCTAAGGTACTGTGACCATAGTGTGTCGGTTCGCGCAGACCCAATAGATTAAGATTTGGTCCGTTTAGAACAAGAATCCGTGACTTTGCAGACATTGTGTTGCTATCTTCCCTTATCGTGAGTGGAACGTTTATATTCCCAAATATACGATAGTTCAGCACGATTTTTTTGTTAAAACCGAGCAAATTTTAAAAAATCGACCAAGATTATAGCTAATTCATAGCAATTAGCAGCAATTTACTGGTCTAATCTCCTAATAGCCACTCTCGTTTCTGTAACCAAGTTAACAAAAACAACATAATTGCCATATTTTTTTTGTGGCCAATTTGTGCACTAAAGCAAAAAACCGCCATGAGTGATGGCGGTTTTTAAAGTGCTTTTAAAACAGTTGGTTGAATTTATGCCAATTCTGCTTTCTCTGCGATAAGCTTGTCTACCACGCTCGGATCGGCAAGCGTTGACGTGTCTCCGAGGTTGCTTGTATCGCCCGTTGCAATCTTACGCAGGATTCGACGCATTATCTTACCAGAACGAGTCTTCGGTAAGGAATCCGTCCAGTGCAGTACATCTGGTGTTGCAATTGGACCAATCTCTTTACGCACCCAATCTTTCACTTCTTTGTGTAGCTCTGCTGACGGGAATTCACCATCGTTCAAGGTAATGTAAGCGTAGATAGCTTGGCCTTTGATATCATGCGGAATGCCCACAATAGCGGCCTCAGCAATTTTATGATGTGCGACAAGAGCCGATTCTATTTCAGCGGTACCCATGCGGTGACCCGACACGTTTAGTACGTCATCAACACGGCCCGTGATCCAGTAGTAACCGTCTTCGTCACGACGAGCTCCATCACTAGTAAAGTACATTCCCTTGAAGGTTGAGAAGTAGGTCTGTTCAAAGCGTTCGTGGTCGCCATAAACAGTACGCATCTGACCTGGCCATGAATCAAGGATCACCAAGTTACCTTCTGCTGCGGTTTCTTCAATGATGTTGCCCATGTTATCAACCAGTGCAGGTTGGACTCCGAAGAATGGTCGAGTTGCTGAGCCTGGTTTTAAGTCTGTTGCGCCTGGTAGTGGTGCAATTAAGATACCGCCGGTCTCTGTTTGCCACCAAGTATCAACGATAGGCGAGCTCTCGTTACCAATCGTTTTGTAGTACCACTCCCACGCTTCAGGGTTGATAGGCTCACCTACTGAACCCATCACACGTAAGCTTGAACGAGATGTCCCTGCTACCGCTTCGTTACCTTTTGCCATTAGTGCACGAATAGCGGTTGGCGCAGTGTAGAGAATGTTCACTTGGTGCTTATCAACCACTTCACTCATACGAGCCGTGCTTGGGTAGTTTGGAACACCTTCAAACAGAATGGTTTTGGCCCCGTTCGCTAGTGGACCATAAATTAGGTAAGTATGGCCTGTAATCCAGCCCACATCCGCGGTACACCAGAAGGTTTCACCTGGTTGATAATCGAAGACATATTTAAAGGTCATTGCCGCGTAGACGAGGTAACCGCCTGTAGTATGTAGTACGCCTTTAGGTTTACCTGTCGAGCCAGATGTGTAGAGGATGAACAGCGGGTCTTCGGCTTTCATCTCTTCTGGTGGGCAAACGTCAGAAACGTTGGCTGTTGCTTCGTGCCACCAAACATCACGGTGTTCATGCCATTCAACATCACCACCTGTACGTTTAAGCACGACGACTTTATTGATGGTTTTTACGTCTGGGTTGGTTAGTGCTTCATCCACGTTCTTTTTCAGTGGAACAGCGCGTCCGCCACGTACGCCTTCGTCTGCGGTGATCACGACTTTAGCGTCAGAGTCGATGATACGGCCGGATAGTGCTTCTGGTGAGAAACCGCCAAATACTACGGTGTGAACCGCACCAATACGGGTACAAGCGAGCATAGCCACTGCAGCTTCTGGCACCATTGGCATGTATAGACACACCACGTCGCCCTTGCGTACGCCTTGCTCTTTCAATGCGTTGGAGAATTTACACACTTCTTTGTGCAGTTCGTTGAAAGTGAGTGTTTTGTCGTCGGCTGGATCATCGCCTTCCCAAATGATGGCGACGTCATCCCCGTGTTCTGCAAGATGACGGTCAATACAGTTAGCCGAGACGTTCAGTGTGCCATCTTCAAACCAGCGAATATCAACATGGCCAGTGTCGAAAGAAGTGCTTTTTACTTTGGTGAAAGGTTTGATCCAATCAACGATTTTGCCGTGTTCGTTCCAGAAGCCCTCTGGATCGGTTACCGACTGCTGATACATGGCTAAGTAAGTATCATTATCCGCGTGTGTATGAGTTTTAATATTTTCTTTTACCGGATAAACGTGGGCTTCGCTCATGGCTTCTCTCCTTGTGCCTTATTTCTCGGCCTTACACCAATCTAGATAAGATTTTGAATATATTTTTGTAGGGCTGTTTTTTGGTTCTAAATAACTTGGTCGTGGTAATGACGACGTTGTGCTTATAACTGTCAGTCACCGCGCGTATTTCCACAATTAGACTTTAGGATGAGAGTGATAGAAGCGCCGGGAAATCGCTGAAACAAAAGTATTTCTGGGAGCTAGGTCAACTGATTTTTATGTATACGGTGCGGTTAGGTTGGGTAAATCGCCTTTCGTTAAGCGGACAAAGACCAAAGCGGCAGAAATCGCGTCTTGCAAGGCGTCGTGTTTGTCTTGGATAGG
This sequence comes from Vibrio sp. 1288, assembly GCF_033344475.1. Lineage (NCBI taxonomy): Bacteria > Pseudomonadati > Pseudomonadota > Gammaproteobacteria > Vibrionales > Vibrionaceae > Vibrio > Vibrio sp. 1288. The sequence goes on along the minus strand of NZ_JAWPOX010000037.1, from coordinate 35,792 downwards.
AAGTTCGAGGTGTTTACAAATGGCATCCAGACTTAAGTCGAAATAGGCATTCGGCAAATGTCGTTCCAACTTATCGTGATAAATCTGACTGACCTCGATGAGTGGGTTAGGAAGTGGGAAGCCAAGTTGCCTCAGACAAGCAAGGTCTAAGATCTTTTTATCGTAACGAATGTGATAGCCCACAAGTGGTCGGTTGCCGATAAAGTCGAGCAGCTCGAGCAGCGCCTCTTTTTCACTGATGCCATCGACTAAGTCTTGGTGGCGAATTCGATGGATCTTGACCGAGCCAGAGTCGAGCGATTGCGGCGCGCGTAAGCGGACTTCAAATGGTTGACTGGTGATGATGCGGTTGTCGATGATCTTGGTGGCTGCAATAGTCACCAGCTCGGCGCGATTTGGGTCAAGGCTGGTGGTTTCGCAGTCAAGAGAGACGTATTCTGTTTTATCTGGCGTGCAAAACAGCGACTGATAAGGCGAGCCTTTCAATTTGTAATGCCAGTATTTGCGTTGTAACCAGTTCATTGCTTACGCCTCTGTGATTTATGAAAATCAGGGTTAATCACGAATTTGATAATGGAAGCCTAAAAATTGCTTAAATTTCTTCACCACATGTAAGCTGTGGCGAAGCAAATCACGCTCAGTTCTATCCAGTTGTTTAATATCAATGTTATTCAACGCTTCTTGCTTTTTGAGTTGCTGATTGAGGCGAAGTTTAAAGAACAATTTCAGTGCTTCGTTGAGATTATCTGCCGTTTCGGATTCTAAGATGCGCTTATTTCTCAGAGCTTCAATGCGCTCAAACGTGTTCTTCTCCTCAATGGCATATTCCAAAGACAAGGTGCGAATGCCGTGTACAATTGGGAAAATACCGCCGCGTTTAATGTCCAATCCGTCTTTAGCACTTTTTACGTTGCCAAATAGAGTTAGGGGCACAGAAAACTGCAAGGCAGGGCGAGTAAAATCAGACAATATCAACATGCGATCTTTCATTGTGTCACGAAGATGCGCCGCAATTGGAGCCAGCAGCTCGCAATTCCCAGCAACAGCATGGGCGTCACTGAAAATGGCTAAGTCCATGATTTGTTCTGGTTCGGCTTTAGCTATCCAGTGGTTTAGGGTGCTTATCCATTCTTGCTGTGTTTTGACCCACTTCGGGTTGTTAACCATCACTTTGCCAAGGCAAAGTGGATAACCGAGCTGTTGTAGGGTGTGTGTGAAGGATTGCATCACTTGTTCGCAATGAGGCCATTCCAGACCATCTTGAATAATCAGGGCATTGTCTTGATCGGTTTTGAGAATTTGCTCTCCTCGGCCTTCAGAGCCGAGTACGATCAAGCAACAATGGTCGTGCAAGGCTGGTGGTATCACTAACTCGAACGCTTTCTCGATAATTTGTTCGTTTACGGCTGAGATAAGCTCCATGATGAAGCGAGTGCGGATGCCGTTTTTCAATAAGCTCTCGACCAATTGACGTTGGCGGTTTGAGGCCAAAGCGAGCTCTTCCACGCTGCTTGCTCGAGCAATACTGAGCGTTAACACGTGAGAGTGGGTTGAGAACGCGCTGAGAATTTGGGTCATATCCAGCATGCCGACGGCTCTGTTGCCTTCACATACCATGAGGCGTTTCATTCTATTTCTGGTCATTGTGATCATGGCGTTGAATAGAAAGTCACCATCATCAACGTGATAAACAGGAAAGCTCGCGATCTCACCCACTGGTGTGTCGAGCGCGCAACCATCTATCATCACAGAATGCAGCATATTAGTACGAGTCACTATTGCGTACGGGTGGGCTGATGGCCATTTTTCCAATCGTGGATCATCGCCATGGAGTTGAACCAATGCAGCGTCAATCCCATTTTCTTTTAAGGCACGCGTTACCTCGTGAATTGGTGTATTTGGTTCAAGGATCATCGGTGGGTGATAAATGCTGCGGTCAACTTTAGTGAGAATAAACTCCGCTAAGTTTTGCTGTTGATGGGCCGCTTCGATGAGCTCTTGCCGTTTCGATAAATTGTTATCGAAATAGGCTGCAAACTGGCCATTTTCGTTGTAAAGGGCAAGGAAAACTTCTTTCGGCAGTAGGTAAGAGAGCGTGTCCTCAAGCGCGATGTAGTGATGACGTACCTTGTCTTCAAGTAACGAGCGTACATCGAACATATCGTCGTTGGCATAATGTGCGAACACTTCCTGTTGATCGTTGGAGCGCTCTTCTACCGCGCCTTTGATCAGAATATGTAAGTGGGGGTTCTTCTGTCCGCAGGATAAAATAACATCTCGAGCTCGATAGTAGGCGACGTCCAGAGAAGATCGCAGTCGCGTTTGTTGTGCTTCAGTTAAGCGATCGAACGGTGGAGATTGCATGTTTAATTTGTCAGGCATGAGAACACCCAATAATGATGGAAGGAACACTCTCTAAGTCTGACAAATTTCTTACCGGAAGCCAGACGACTTTGGTCTAAATTACGATGTTTTCGCTTGAAGATGCCAAATGTCGCAAAGTTAGTATTCCATCGAGGAAACGATAAGTTTCTTATTCTTCCCTTTTTATAATACGCATGGCGATCCATAATTCCCGGCTCGAACGTTGGTGTTCCCGTTTTAGGATATTAGTAATGTTGAAACCTTCTCCGTATGGCTGGATTTCCCAGTACTTTCTCGGATTCTTCTTTGCGTATGGCGTGTATCTGCCATTTTGGTCACTTTGGTTTAAGGATCAGGGCGTATCTTCGACAGATATCGGTTTGCTGGTCGGGTTAGGCCTTGCGACACGTTGTGTTGCCAATATCGTGATCACCCCACGAGTACACAAAGTCGAACATCTTATGCCTGCTTTACGTTGGTTGAGTTTCGCTGCCCTCCTTTTTGTTGGATTTCACTTTTTTACGGGTGGTAGCTTTTGGTTAATGGCACTAGCGACAGTGTTGTTCAATCTTTGTTGTGGACCGATTATTCCGTTGTCGGACGCGATGGCAAATTACTACGCTCGCCTGAAAATGCTCGATTATGGCCGCACGCGGCTATGGGGTTCGATCGCCTTTATCGCAGGCTCGACGGCAGTGGGCTACCTGGTGGCTGAATTTGGCTCCGATATGATCTTGTACACTGCGATGTTCGGCGTGTTTATCTCGTTGCTGTTTGCTATGCGACCGACTAACCCAATGCCTGTAACGCACGGTGGGCAAAGCGCAGAACGTCCAAAGCTGACCGCTCTTTTGACCGACAAGCCGATACTAAAATTCTTAGTGTTGGTGTCACTAATTCAGGGCAGTCATGCGGCTTACTACGGCTTTAGTGCGATTCACTGGAAGGCCGCTGGTCACTCGGAAGATGTCATTGGCTACTTGTGGAGCTTAGGAGTGGCCGCAGAAGTGGCAGTGTTTGCATTGAGTAAGCGCTTATTCGTAGGTTGGTCAATACGCGCGCTGTTTATTGCTGCTGCCGTTGGTGTAATGATGCGTTGGGGTATTACGGCGTCGACAACATCAATTATTGCTTTGGTGGTTGTTCAACTATTGCATGGTGTGACTTTCGCTACCGCACACATTGCCGCGATCCAATATATCCAAAACTCCGAAGAAAATAAGATCGTAGCGTTGCAAGCGTTGTATAACGCGATTCCGTTGGGCGCATTTATCGCGTTAATGACCGTATTGAGTGGCTGGGGTTATGAGCACTGGGGACCGCTTGTGTTCTGGGGCATGGCCGCGATGGGGTTATTGGCTCTGTTCATCAAGCTTGATTCGCAAGACCCACATCAGGTGGTTGATGTATCAGACAAGCCACTTGAAACACAGAATTAGACTTATGTAACAAAGGTTAAAAACTAAGCTTTGTCTCCGTTATCAAAGCAGTGTTAAATGAAACCTCTCCCTCATGGAGAGGTTTTTTTATTCTCTTGCTTTAAAAGTAGCAAGAAAGGCAAGAAAGGATATCGGATGCAAGGATGGCTGGTGGTTCCCGTTTCTTTAGCGTATTTGGGAGCTTTATTTATCATCGCGTGGTACGGCGACATTCAGAAAAGGTGGCTAGCGCGCTGGCGGCCTTGGATTTATAGCCTTTCCATTGCGGTGTACTGTACATCGTGGACCTTCTACGGCACGGTCGGGCAGGCCAGCAGTAATCCTTGGTCTTTCTTACCCATCTATATTGCTCCCATTTTAGTGTTTACCATCGGATGGCGCGTTTTAGCTCGGCTTATTTTGATTGCTAAACGGGAACACATCACGTCGATTGCTGACTTTATCGGAGCACGCTACGGTAAATCCCAAGGTTTGGCCGTGGTTGTTACGCTCATAGCGGTTGCGGGAATTTTGCCGTACATCGCTTTACAGCTGCGTGGTATCACTATGGGGCTTGAAATTATTGCTCCGGAGCTGGCTACTGATTTTGGTTATCAAAACGATAGCGTGTCGTGGTTTGTTGTGGTCGCATTGGCGATTTTTACGATGCTATTCGGTACCCGCCACATTGATAACACGGAACACCATCGTGGGATGATGATGGCAATTGCCTTCGAATCCATTATCAAACTGCTGGCTTTTTTAGTGGTTGGTGTCTTCATTGTTTGGTTGGCGATGAACACCGAGAATTTGAGCTTAATTGATGTTGCCGCACAGACGTATCAGTCACCAAATATCCCGACTATATTGATTCATACTGTACTCACGATGCTGGCGATCGTTTGCCTTCCGCGACAATTCCATACGATGGTGGTGGAAAATGAACGTGCTCAAGATTTGCATGTGGCTCGTTGGTTGTTCCCCATTTATCTGATCTTAATGGGGATTTTTGTTTTACCTATTGCGTGGGTAGGGCAAGGTCTCTTGAGTGGCGCTTCGCCTGATACTTATGTCATCAGTGTGCCGATGTCGGTAGGGGCGAGTGAAATCGCCTTGCTTGCGTTTCTAGGCGGTACTTCAGCGGCAAGTGGCATGGTTATCGTATCGACGATTGCCTTAGCGATCATGGTCTCGAATGACTTGGTTATGCCATTGCTATTGCGTCGCATGCGACTGACGCAGCGTAACCATCACCATTTTTCTGAATTATTACTGCGGATCCGCCGTGGTTTGATTTTAGTTTTGTTGATTGGCGCGTGGTGTTTCTATCAAGCGTTGGACACCATTCATTCACTTTCTGCTATCGGCTTTCTCTCGTTCGCGGCTATCACGCAATTCGCTCCTGCGCTGGTTGGCGGTATGTATTGGCGTCAAGGGAATAAGAAAGGTGTGTATGTTGGCCTCGCGGTGGGTTTTGCTACCTGGTTGATTACGTTAATGAGCCAAACAGACATGCTTGCCGGAGACGCCAGTAATAACTTCCTGATCTGGTTGATTACGCCACCAGAGGTATTGGCTAGCTTTGATATCGCGATTTCAGATTGGGGGATGATCCTCAGCGTGGTCGCTAATGCAGTGTGTTTTGTTGTGGTTTCTATGGCTACCCGACCAAGCCTAAGTGAGCGCTTACAATCGGCATCATTCGTTGGTACACCGTTGCCTGAAAGCGAAAATATGAGTCTGTACCAGAGCCGCGTTACGGTTGCAGAACTGGAAATGCTAGCGTCCAGATTTGTAGGACGAACGCGAGTTAAAGCGGCGTTTCAAGCCTACTGGAGCCAGCAACGAGAAGAGTTGATGCCGAATCAACAAGCGCCATCTTCTCTGATTCGGCATACGGAGCGTGTGCTAGCAGGGGTATTTGGTGCATCTTCTGCTAAGTTAGTACTCACTTCGGCTCTGCAAGGCAGAAACATGCAGCTTGAAGAGGTGGCGACTATCGTCGATGAAGCCTCTGAACTGTACGATTTTAGTCGGGGTTTACTCCAAGGCGCGATTGAGCATATTGGACAAGGTATTGCGGTCGTCGATAAGCAACTACGCTTGGTAGCGTGGAACCAACGCTATTTAGAACTCTTTGAATTTCCGCCAGGCCTGATTCAAGTAGGTCGACCGATTGCGGATGTGATTCGGCACAATGCAGAGCAGGGGTTGTGTGGCCCTGGTGACCCTGATGACCACGTCCGTCGCCGTGTTTATCACCTTGAGCAAGGGACTCGGCACACCTCTTCTCGGGTTCGTCCCGATGGTCGCGTGATAGAGGTGCAAGGTAACCCAATGCCAGGTGGTGGCTTTGTGATGAGCTTTACCGACATCACCGTATTCCGTGATGCAGAGCAAGCACTGAAAGACGCCAACGAGACATTGGAAGAAAGGGTACGTCTGCGGACTCGAGAATTAGAACAACTTAACAAGCAGCTGGTGGAAGCGACGCAGCGCTCGGATTTGGAATCGAAGTCCAAATCACGGTTCTTGGCGGCAGTAAGCCATGACTTGATGCAACCGCTCAACGCGGCGCGTCTATTTGCATCTTCACTATCGGAAGTCGCCAAAGACAGCGAAGCCAAAAAACTGTCAGCACACATTGAAAGTGCTTTAGAGGCTGCCGAAGACTTAATTGGAGATTTGCTGGATATCTCGCGTTTGGAATCGGGCAAGTTGGAAGTCAACGTGCACAGCTTTGCGTTAAATGATGTGTTGTCGAATTTGAATGCTGAGTTTAGTGCGTTAGCCAAACAGCAAGGTATAGAGTTCACCATGATTCCGTCCTCACTCATGGTTAAGTCGGATCCCAAACTGCTGCGCCGTGTGGTGCAAAACTTCCTGACCAATGCGTTTCGTTATAACCCGAATGGCAAAGTCGCACTCGGTGTTCGCCGCGTGAAAGGGCGAGTGCGTATAGATGTATGGGATAATGGAGTGGGGATTGAAGAAGAGAAGCAGCAAGAGATTTTTGAAGAGTTTAATCGCGGAACTCAAGTTCGTTCCGACCAAGGTCTCGGACTTGGTTTGGCGATTTCGAAAGGAATTGCTCAGGTACTTGGGCATGAAATTTCGATGCGCTCTTGGGTTGGAAAAGGCAGTGTTTTTTCCATCACCCTAGATAAAGCTGATCATGTTCAGCTTCATCCAGTTCACGTGGCAATGAGTAAGCAATCTGAACTTGGTCATCTGAGAATCCTTTGTGTCGATAATGAGCCTGACATTCTAGTCGGCATGGAAAACTTACTTTCCCGATGGGGTTGCGATACACGAGTTGCGATTGATTTAGTTGAAAGTCTACAAGCGCTTGAGGATGGTTGGATTCCGGATGTAATTTTCTCCGATTACCGACTTGATGATGGTCGTACTGGTTTAGAAGTGCTACAGCAATGCCGCCTGAGATTAGGCCACAGCTTTGAAGGCGTCATCATCAGTGCAGATCGTACCGATGATATGCTTGATGGCATCAAAGCAAATGGGTTCAGCTTTATTGCTAAGCCAGTTAAGCCGCTTAAGTTGCGTTCGGTGCTCAATCGAGTCGCTTAGGATTGGAGTGTTTGAAAAATCGCTATAAAAGAGACCTCCGAATGGAGGTCTCGATGTTTGTAATCTTAGTTGATAGGCTGAGTTTGCCGTTTATTCTGCGACGCCGCCTTGGGTCAGTTTGGCTGGATTAAGCAATCGCTCTAGTGTAGCTCTATCCAAATCAGTTTCTTCTTCCGCGACATCAATAATCGCGCGTCCCTGTTTGTAGGCTTTTTTCGCGACTTCTGCCGCTTTTAGGTAACCAATGACCGGGTTGAGAGCCGTGACCAAAATTGGGTTTTTGGCGAGTGCTACATCCAAGTTATCTTGGCGAACTTCAAACGTCGCAATGGCTTTGTCAGCTAAAGCGGTTGCGCTGTTAGAGAGTAACTCGACGCTCTCCAATACGTTATGAGCAATAACTGGCAGCATGACGTTAAGCTGGAAGTTGCCCGCTTGGCCTGCGACGGTAATGGTGGTGTCATTACCAATGACTTGCGCTGATGCCATAGCTGCGGCTTCTGGGATCACAGGATTTACTTTGCCAGGCATGATGGAAGAACCCGGTTGCAAGCCTTGTAATTCAATCTCACCTAAACCAGCCAATGGACCTGAATTCATCCAACGAAGATCATTTGCGATCTTCATGATCGCAACTGCTGCTGTTTTGAGCTGTCCCGACAGAGCGACGATCGCATCTTGACTGCTTAAATTGAAAAAGAAGTTATCACTGGCCGTGAACTGAATACGAGTTGACTGGGTTAGGTTGCTAGCGAATAAGTCTGCAAAGCGTGGATCGGCATTGATCCCCGTTCCAACCGCCGTACCACCTTGGGCTAAGGCTTTTACAGCAGGAAGTGTTTGTTCAATCGCTTGTTTTGCATGCTCGATTTGGAACTGCCAACCGCCAAGTTCTTGAGCAAAGGTAATTGGCATCGCATCCATTAAGTGGGTGCGACCGGTTTTTACAACATCTTTCAATGCTTGTTGCTTAGACTCTAGTGTTTGGCTTAGGTGTGACAGGGCCGGGAAGAGCTGTTTTTCAATGGCTAATGCTGCGCTAACTTGAATGGCCGTCGGTACCACATCGTTGCTGCTTTGTCCCATGTTGACGTGATCATTAGGGCTGACAGTGCCGCCTAGATGCTGGGAGGCCAGTGTTGCAATTACTTCATTCGCATTCATATTTGAGCTAGTGCCAGATCCCGTTTGGAACACGTCAATTGGGAATTGCTCAATATGATTGCCTTCGATAATTGCTTGAGCTGCGTCAGCAATCGCGTTGGCAATATCTCCCTCAAGCAGCCCTAGCTGTGCGTTGGTGAGTGCCGCAGTCTGCTTGATGTGTGCTAACGCTTTGATAAAACCAGATGGCATTTTATGTTGACTGAATGAGAAGTTATCGACGGCGCGTTGAGTCTGGGCTTGGTAGAGAGCATCTGCAGGGACCGTTACTTCGCCCATACTGTCAGTTTCTATGCGGAATTCGGTGCTCATGGTAGGGATCCTTTTGGTTAATCGAGTGAGATTTGAATCAGGCGTAATTGTTGTTGTAGTGCGAGAAATTTCACGTCGCCTTGTTCAAACTGGTAGTAATAGCGTTTGAGGCAAAATAATGGCGTATGGATAGAATCGAGACAGACACGACGGAAGATACGACTGCGAGTTGAGTCTTGAATTGCGTCTAGTAAATGGAAATAAACCTGACGTAAAAACAGCTCACACAACAATAGATTTTCTTCATCGGCATCGTGTTCATAACAAGAAGACAACACCATTCCCCAATGAATATAGTCATGAATCACGTCTGGCTCAAAGCCATGTGGTGCGGCGAGAAGGAATCTATCTTGGGCTTTAAAAAATGCGTTAAAGATGTCCCGTTTGTTGTCCATAACCACCTCTCATTAAATGTAATGATAATTATTATCAATTAAGTTGTGGGTTGGCAACCCTTTTTAGAGTAAGAGGTTGTTGAAGAAAGACTTACGGAAACAAAAGCCGACGCAAAGGCGTCGGCTGAGTAGGAATTCATTTATGCTGAGTGAAACTAAGTCGCTGTCGTTTGAATACCGGTGAATTAGCTTGTCGCCGTTATTCAGTAAATAAGGTTTCGTACTTCACAAATGCGGTTTGCGTTTCACCATAATACAGTGTGCCGCCTGATTGAATGACGACTCTTAACCAGCTTTCTGCAGATGCAGGCTTTGGTAAGGTGATGTACCAGCTTTGGCCTGCTTGATCGGCGGGCTTCATATCAATCGGTTGAGCGTTTTTCTCTTTGTCACTCACAATAGAAACTTTAACACCTTCGAGTGGGTAAGCGGCGTTGAGTGACAATTCTAAGTTATTTTTAGTGAGTTTTTCCGAGCGAAATTTCACTTTAAAATCGCCATTTTCCATATCACACAGACCACTGGTGTAACGACAATTAGACTTACTCGCGAGTTTGTAAGTTTCCCCTTCTTGCGCCGCGTGGGGCTTCTCGCTGAGGGCCATATCGGTACCGAAGTAAGCGATCAAAGAGAGAACTGGCGCAATCAGTAGAGCGAGAATAAAGTGCTTGTTTTTGAACATCTTGGCTTCCTTGCAACGACATACTGCGAATATGGTAACTGAAAAGTGAGAATAAAAAAGCCCCGGACGGCTGGTTCCAAACGGGGCTTTTGTGGTTTTGATTAGTTTTTAGTGATCCACTGCACTACCAGCACCTACTGGCACGCGAACGTGTTCGACTAGGTCTTTTACTTCTTGTGGCGTTTCTGCTGTTACTTTGGAGACAGCGAATGCGACGATGAAGTTAAATAGTGCGCCAATAGCACCAAACGCGTTTGGCTCAATACCCAGGAACCAGTTTGTTCCCCAACTTTCTAGATATTTCCAATCAGCAACGAAAAGAATGCCTTTGTGTTGGAATACGTAGAACAGCGTAATACTGATACCCGCAATCATACCGGCGATTGCGCCTTCTTTGTTGATGCTCTTGCTGAAGATGCCCATCATCAATGCAGGGAAGATGGATGAAGCGGCAAGACCAAAGGCGAGTGCTACCGTACCTGCGGCAAATCCAGGCGGATTTAAACCGAGATAGCCTGCGGCTGCTATCGCTACTGCCATTGATATTCGACTAGCAAGTAGCTCTTTTTTCTCGGATATGTTCGGATTGATAACCCCTTTGATTAAGTCATGGGAAATAGCTGAAGAAATGGCGAGTAGTAAACCTGCTGCGGTAGATAGTGCAGCTGCAAGACCACCTGCTGCCACAAGTGCGATCACCCAGTTTGGTAGTTTAGCGATCTCTGGGTTAGCCAATACCATGATGTCGTTATCAACGCGCAGTTCGTTGGTGGACGCATCTGAAGTGTATTGGATATTGCCATCGCCATTTTTATCGTCAAAACCGAGTAGTCCAGTTGTTTCCCAGTTTTTGAACCACGCAGGACGCTCGTCATACGCTAGGTGCTGACCCGGAGCTGGATTTACCGTATTCATTAGGTTGAGACGAGCCATCGCTGATACCGCTGGTGCTGTAGTGTAAAGGATTGCGATGAAGATCAGAGCCCAGCCTGCTGATGTACGTGCGTCGCGAACCTTCGGCACGGTAAAGAAACGGATAATTACGTGTGGTAGACCGGCAGTACCAATCATCAGTGACATGGTGTAGACAAACATATTAAGTGTGTCGCCACGTACTTGGGTCGTGTATTCACTGAATCCGAGTTCGGTCACCACTTGGTCAAGCCGATCGAGTAGATAGACATCGGTACCAGCCATGGTACTCCCCAGACCAATTTGTGGGATTGGGTTACCAGTGAGTTGCAGAGAGATAAAGATTGCAGGGATAGTGTAAGCAAGAATGAGTACGCAATATTGAGCAATCTGCGTGTAAGTGATGCCTTTCATGCCGCCAAGAACCGCGTACATGAAAACGATACACATACCAATTAATAGGCCAGTGGAGTAGTCCACTTCTAAGAAGCGACCAAACGCAACACCTACGCCTTTCATCTGACCGATAACATAAGTCACTGATGCGATGATAAGACAAACAACCGCTACGATACGTGCGGTGTTGGAGTAAAAGCGTTCACCAACAAACTCTGGCACCGTAAACTTACCAAATTTGCGTAGGTAAGGCGCTAGCAACAGCGCAAGCAGAACGTAACCACCAGTCCAACCCATTAGAAATACTGAGCCGCCATAGCCCATGAAGGCAATTAAGCCTGCCATTGAGATAAAGGACGCTGCGGACATCCAATCGGCTGCGGTTGCCATACCGTTTGCAATCGGGTTTACACCGCCACCAGCAACATAAAACTCTTTGGTTGATCCGGCGCGAGCCCAAATAGCAATCCCGATGTACAGGATGAACGTGGCGCCAACGACCAGGTAGGTAATAGTTTTCAAATCCATCTGAGTGACTCCTTATTCGTCCACGCCGAATTCACGGTCAATTTGGCGCATCTTCCATGCGTAATAGAAAATAATTCCTAGGAACGCATAGATGGAGCCTTGTTGAGCAAACCAGAAACCGAGTTTGTAACCGCCTAGTTGAAATTGATTTAGTACGTCGACAAATAAAATGCCGCAGCCGAAAGACACGACGAACCAGATGACCATTAGGCCGATCATGAGCTTCACGTTTTTGTCCCAATAGGCTTTGGCTCTTTCTTCGCTTTCAAATGCCATTGCCGTCTCCTTACGATTGGTATTGTTGTTAATGAAATGTTTCAATATGTACATTAGCAAGGTGTTGGCAATAACTCTTTTCAACTTTAGTCGGGGTGTTAAAAATGAAGAACCCCCATATTATGGGCTTTTGCAGCGAACAAAGGGGTAAAACGTTATGTTAATAAACTGTTAAGTTAGCCAAAGGTCTAAAGGTTGATTGGATAAACAGGCATGATTAAGACGGGCCATTAATCTTTTCTTCATTGAACTTGGAGATGCTGTGTAAGTATTGGTGGTGATCTTGTGGCTCTTAAAGAGAGAAGGCGTAGATAAGAAAGCTCACAAGTAATTTATTTACATAAAGTTTTCGCATCAAATCACCGTTTTAACGCACAATAAAGTAATATAACTGAGTCATTCTCGTACAACCTCGCATTTTGAGACGGTGTAAAGGGGAGGCAGATTAGGGCATTACCTCATTAACGAAGTAGCCTTGCTCATCACAATTATTATCGTTTTTCATTAAGGGAGGGTGAGAATGGACGCAGACACCATTAACAGTTTTTTTCTAATAGGTGCGTTGTTAATCGCACTTAGCGTTCTTTTAAGCCCAGTGTCTTCTAAGTTGGGGATCCCAATTCTTTTGGTATTTTTAGCCGTTGGAATGCTGGCGGGGGAAGACGGCTTAGGCGGCATCTTATTCGATAACTTTTCGATCGCTTATTTGGTTAGTAACCTCGCATTAGCCATCATTTTGCTTGATGGTGGGATGAGAACGCGGGTCGCCAGCTTTAGGGTTGCGTTATGGCCCTCGGTCTCTTTGGCGACATTTGGCGTTGCGATCACCACCATTTTGACCGGGCTGATGGCAACGTGGTTATTCGACTTAGATTTATTGCAAGGCATATTGGTTGGTGCGATTGTTGGTTCCACCGATGCTGCCGCGGTCTTCTCTCTACTCAAAGGTCGTAGCCTGAACGAACGTGTTGGTTCAACGCTGGAAATTGAATCCGGCACCAATGACCCAATGGCGGTGTTTCTGACCGTAACTCTGATTGCTATTTTAGCGAACCCTGGCGCTGACTTAAGTGCGGGCTTTTTGGCGTTCAGTTTTCTTAAGCAGTTTGGTATCGGCGCGTTACTTGGCTTCGCTGGTGGCTGGATCTTATGGAAAGTTATCAATCGCAATCAATTACCAGATGGGCTGTATTCTATTTTAACGGTCAGTGGTGGCTTGCTTATTTTTGCTTTATCTAACACTTTGGGTGGCAGTGGTATTTTGTCGATTTACCTCGTTGGTCTTTTATTAGGTAACCGTCCAACACGCAGCCGACACTCTATTCTTCATGTTTTAGATGGTATGACGTGGCTAGCTCAAATTGGTATGTTCTTGGTGCTTGGCTTGTTGGTTACACCATCTAATTTACTCTCTATTGCGTTGCCAGGTCTTGCGCTTGCCTTCGGGATGATTTTGTTTGCCCGACCAATCTCAGTTTGGATTGGTTTACTGCCATTCAAGAGTTTCACGCCACGTGAAAAGTGGTTTGTCTCTTGGGTAGGATTGCGTGGCGCTGTACCTATCATCCTCGCGGTATTTCCGATGATGGCAGGGTTGCCAGATGCTCAACTGTACTTCAATTTGGCATTCTTTGTAGTAATGGTGTCTTTGATAGTACAAGGGGGCACGTTGACTAAGGCGATGTCTCTTGCAAAGGTCGAGCTACCTTCTAAGCCTGAGCCAATTTCGCGTACGGGTGTAGAGATTTACCCGACCAGTGAGTGGGAGCTGTTTATCTATAGACTTAAAGCAGATAAATGGTGCATTGGTGAGCCATTACGTAGTCTTTCGATGCCGGAAGGAACGCGTATCGCCGCTGTATTTCGCAGTAAAGAGCTATTGCACCCATCCGGCAGTACGCGTCTTGAGGAAGATGATACCTTGTGTGTATTAGCACAAGAAAAGGATTTAGATGCACTGAGCTTACTGTTTAGTGAAGCCCCAGAGAAAGCGTCGCTAGCGCGATTCTTCGGTGACTTCTTCCTCGATATTGAAGTGAAGCTTGCCGATATTGCCGTGATGTATGGTTTGAATCTGGGGGATGAACCGCTGGATAAAAGTTTGAGAAACCTTGTCGAAGAGCAATTAGGTAGCACGCCAGTATTGGGAGACCATTTCGAGTGGCAAGGTTTGCATTGGATCGTCGCTGATGTTGTTGATCAGCAGGTCACTAAAGTCGGTATCCGATTGCCAAACGAAAAAAGTAAGTCTGACGATAAGACGTCAATCTAGTCGCTCATTTCCGTCAGCATAATCACGGCTTGCGTGCGGTTCTTTACACCGAGCTTACGGAAAATCGCTGTCATGTGCGCTTTTATGGTGGCTTCTGAAACATTCAATTCGTAAGCGATTTGCTTGTTCAGCAAGCCATCGGACAACATTCCCAACACTTTATATTGCTGTGGTGTTAGCGCAGCAATCTTTTCCGCTAAGTCATTACATGCCGCGTTATTGGTGATCAGCCCTTCAGGGAAATATGGGTCGCCATTCAGCACTTGATTGAGTGCGTTCACTAATTCGCGCATGTCGCTGGACTTGGGAATAAAACCAAATGCACCATGGCTTTTCACCTGCGTCACGATCGCCGGCTCTTCACTCGCTGAAACGACGACGATAGGTAAATCTGGATGCTCTGCTCGCAAATGAATCAAGCCAGACATACCATTTGCTCCTGGCATTTTGAGATCCAATAGCACTAAATCTGGCTCTTCCTCTCGCTCCAACAAAGCCAGAAGTGCGTCGAGTGAGTCCGCTTCCAGCAAATTTGCACCACTAATAGCCATGTGGATAGATTGAAACAAGGCATTCCGGAAGAGTGGGTGATCATCTGCAATAATGATGGTGTAGGTCGAATCCATGACGTTAAACACTTTTGACTATTTCGTTAAATTTATTATTGTCCAGCTTTGAGAGAGTGGACAATATTTATTCGCTAAAAGTCTGAACCAAATCGACTTTTATTAGGAAAATTGCATATAAACGCAATGTTCTTATTCAAATCTGAGCAATAAAAAACGCCAGTGGACATCACTGGCGTTTGAATATCTGGTTATCAGAACTGCTTGATATGCTCTAAGAAAGGCTCGGCTTGCATAAAGCCCGTCAAACGAGCGTTTGAAACGTGTTCACCACTGGCATCCCAAAACTCAATTGTTGGTAAACCAAGCACACTCATGTGCTTCAGTAGTTCGATGTCTTGCACTTGGTTTTTGGTCACGTCCGCTTGCAGAAGAACGAAGTCTTGCAGTTTGGCTTCGACGCTTGGGTCATGGAAGGTGTACTTTTCAAACTCTTTACATGCTACACACCAATCGGCGTAGAAATCGAGCATGACGGGTTTACCTGCCGCTTTCGCAAGTGCCAGTTGTTCTTCAAGCTCCGCCACGTTAGCAATGCGAGTAAAGCTAACAGTGGCTTGCTGAGTTTGTGTTGTGCTGTTGCCAAACCAGTAATTTAAGATAGGTTGTGCTGAGGCTAGCAAACCTAAGACGGCGATTATGCCCACGGCACTTTGTTTCCAGCCACCAAACTCTAGACTGTTTTTGATGTGGTATAGCCAACCAAAAGCAGCAATACCCAGTGCTGACCACAGAATCGTTGACCACATTTCTGGCATGATACGCTCTAGTAAGAAGATAGGTGCGGCAAGCAGAATAAAGCCGAACAGCGTTTTCACGCGGTCCATCCAACCGCCGGCTTTTGGTAGCAACTTGTTGCCAAATACCGCTACAAGGATCAACGGAATACCCATGCCCATCGCTAGCGCGTAAAGGGCGACCCCACCGGTGAGTAAGTCGCCACTTTGTGCGACGTAAAGCAGCGCACCAGAGAGTGGGGCGGTAGTACACGGAGAACAAACCAAGCCAGATATTGCCCCCATTGCAAACACGCCAGCACTGCTACCACCTTGCTGCTTGTTACTTAAGTTATTCAGCCACGTTTGCACGCTGCTTGGTAGCTGTAATGAGTACAGACCAAACATAGAAAAAGCGAGTGCGATGAACAGTACGCTCAAACCAATCAGCACATAAGGGTGTTGCATTGCCGCTTGGAACTGCATGCCAGCAGACGCGACCACAAGGCCGAGTAGGGTGTAAGTCAGCGCCATGCCTTGCACGTAGACGAATGACAAGCCTAGCGCGCGGCGTTGGCTTAGTTTGCCACTGCCAAGCACTATGCTGGTCAGAATTGGGTACATCGGCAGCACACAAGGTGTAAACGCCAAGCCCACACCAAGCGCCAAGAACAGAAGTGGTGTCCACCAGTTATCAGCAAGGTTGGCTGCAAGGCTATCTTGCTGTGTTACTGGCGCTGATGATGTGTCACCAGACGTAGATGATTGCGCCGCTGGTGGCGTTGCTGTTAGTGCCTGTTCTGCTTTTGATGCAGTTGTCGCCGTTGTTGAATCTGAGTTCGACGAAGTAAACGCGCTGATAGGAATCACGCGAGTTTCTGGCGGGTAACAGAAGCCTGCTTTCGCACAACCTTGGTATTGCACGACTACGCGAGCACCGTCTTGCCAATCATGCATTGGTACATTAACGAAGAGAGGTTGAGTATAGATATGCACGTCACCAAAGAATTCATCTTTATGCGGTGTGCCGTCTTCCATTTGCAGTTCGCCTAGCGATACTTTCTCACCAGCTACAGACAAGCGCTCTTGATATAGGTAGTACCCGTCACGTACCTGCCAATCGAGCATCAATTTGTCATCTTGTTGGTAGAAGTTAAATGGAAACGCCTGATCAACAGGAACAAAGCTGTCGCTGCTGCTACCAAAACTGTTGTTCTGGCTACTGTTAAACTGGTCTTTGCCAAATAAAGCTAAAGACGGAGTGGAAAAGGTAATGAGCCCTAAGAGTAAAACGGAAAGTAATGCGCGCATAAAAGAGTCAATTCATCTTAGATAATTGCCGTTAGTGTAACTCAATCAGACCCGGAGGCGAGTCAATAAGTTTCATGAAAATGAAGATTTATTGAGCATAAATCAAGACAACAGGCAATAAAAAAGGGAGCCGAAGCTCCCCGAGTAAGACTCTGTTTCTACTAGATCAGTAGACCACCGAATGCGAAGCCAAGTGCTACCGCAGAAGCGATGGTTACCACACCAGGTACAAAGAATGGGTGGTTGAATACGTACTTACCGATACGAGTTGAACCCGTGTCGTCCATCTCAACCGCGGCAAGTAGCGTTGGGTAAGTTGGCAGCACGAATAGCGCACTTACTGCTGCGAAAGATGCAACTGCGGTAAGTGGTGCGACACCGATTGCTAGTGCTGCTGGCATCAGCGCAACAGTGGTTGCACCTTGTGAGTAAAGCAGCATTGAAGCGAAGAATAGAACAAGTGCTAGCATCCATGGGTAGTCTGCTAGTAGCGCACCAGCCACTTCTTTGATGCCGTCAACGTGCGCGTTAACGAATGTAGAACCTAGCCATGCCACACCAAGAACACACACACACGCTGTCATACCAGAGCGGAATGTTGCTGCTCCTGGGATTTTGCCAGCATCGATTTTACAGCTCATTACGATAGCTGCTGCAGCTGCGAGCATTACTGTCATGATAGCTTCGTTACGGCCTAGAGCAGGGTTCTCGATAAGACCTACTGAGCCAGAAATTGCTGCTGCGTAACACACGACAAATGCGATTGCGCCTAGGAAGATGAAGGTTGCTTTCTTCGCTGTTGGTAGGATTTCGCGTTTTGCTTCTGTATTTAGCTTGATTAAGCCTTTTTCTAGACGCTCTTGGTATTCAGCATCGTCTTTTAGCTCACAGCCCATGAAATTCGCCACGAACGCACCGATCATGCACGCGATGAACGTCGTTGGAATACAGATTGCTAGTAGTGTTAGGTAGTCAACGCCAAATGGGTGCAGCATTGCCGCGAACGCTACAACAGCCGCTGAGATTGGTGATGCGGTGATAGCGATTTGCGATGCCACGACCGCGATAGACAGTGGACGAGAAGGGCGCACGCCTTGGCCTTTCGCTACTTCTGCAATCACTGGCAAAGTAGAGAATGCCGTGTGGCCAGTACCCGCCATTAATGTCATTAGGTAAGTTACGATAGGCGCATAAAAGGTGATGCGCTCAGGATGCTTGCGCAAAAAGTTTTCAGCAACTTGCACCATCCAGTCTAAACCACCAGCTACTTGCATTGCTGCGATAGCGGTGATTACAGACATGATGATCAAAATTACGTCAACGGGAATGTAAGCTTGGCTTGTTGGTACGCCCAAGATCAAAGACAACGCAATGACCCCAGCACCACCGGCAAAACCAATGCCGATACCACCGATTCTTGCCCCCAAATAGATGAAGAGCAGAACCACGAAGAGTTCGACCATGACCATATTGATACCTCTTTAGTTTTTTATTTGATTCTGATTTTTTGAACACTCAGGAACAGGAGTAAATGCTCAGAGAATGAGAACCTAGTGGTTTAGCGGCAATAAAAGTATATAAAAAATGTGGTTAACCGTATGAGAGCCTAAAAAAGGGGCCTGAGTGGCCCCCTTCGGATTCGTTATTACTCGTAACGTTTTGCTTTGTAAGTAGGATGCATGAAGTTTTCTACTGACAAGATTTCATCAAGCTCCTCTGCTGTAAGCAGACCGCGCTCTAGCACGACTTCACGAACACTCTTACCAGTTTCTGCACAAATCTTACCTACGATGTCACCTTCGTGGTGGCCGATGTATGGGTTTAGGTAAGTGACGATACCGATAGAGTTGTAAACGTAGTTTTCGCAAACTTCTTTGTTCACAGTGATGCCGTCGATACATTTATCACGTAGGTTCACACACGCGTTGTGTAGTAGAGAGATAGACTCAAACACACTTTGTGCGATCACAGGTTCCATTACGTTTAGCTGTAGCTGACCGCCTTCTGCTGCGAAAGAAACCGTGTTGTCGTTACCGAGAACTTTGAAGCAAACTTGGTTTACTACTTCTGGGATAACTGGGTTTACTTTAGCTGGCATGATTGAAGAGCCTGCTTGCATTTCAGGTAGGTTCAATTCATTTAGACCCGCACGAGGACCAGAAGAAAGTAGACGAAGGTCGTTACAGATCTTCGATAGTTTCACTGCTAGGCGTTTTAGCGCGCCGTGAGTCATTACGTATGCACCACAGTCAGACGTTGCTTCGATAAGGTCTTCTGCTGCAACAACGTCAAGGCCTGTTACTTCCGCTAGGTGTTTTACTGCAAGCGCTTGGTAGCCAGTTGGTGTATTTAGACCAGTACCGATTGCGGTTGCGCCTAGGTTGATTTCTAGGAGAAGTTTAGATGTGTAATCTAGAGCACGAATCTCTTCGTTTAGTGTTACCGCCCATGCATGGAACTCTTGACCTACTGTCATTGGTACTGCGTCTTGAAGCTGAGTACGGCCCATTTTCAGTACATCTTTAAACTCAACGGCTTTAAGTTCGAATGCGCCTTTTAGGTACTCAATTGCTTCCATTAGCTTGTGTACGCTGTTGTATACCGCAATACGGAAACCTGTTGGGTACGCACAGTTGGTTGATTGGCTCTTGTTTACATGGTCATTTGGGTTAACAAATTCGTATTGGCCTTTCTCTTTACCCATCAACTCAAGCGCAACGTTTGCGATCACTTCGTTCGTGTTCATGTTAACTGAAGTGCCTGCACCGCCTTGGAATACGTCTGATGGGAACTGATCCATACACTTGCCAGTTTCTAGGATCAAATCACACGCTTCGATGATGTAGTTTGCAACGTCTTTTGGAATAGCGCCAAGTTCTTTGTTTGCTAACGCTGCTGCTTTTTTGGTCATTACCATGCCGCGTACAAATTCTGGTACGTCAGAGATGGTCATATTAGAGATGTTGAAGTTCTCGATCGCACGTAGCGTATGAATACCGTAGTACGCATCTGCAGGGACATGACGTTGACCTAATAGATCTTCTTCAATACGAGTGGCTGGGTTTGCTGTTTTTGGAGCATCAGATAGGGTAGCCATAGCAGGATCCTTAGATGATAATTCTGATAATAAAGTTATTTATTAGCCATTTCTGCAATCTAGAATCCATTCATCAGAATTTTTGGCTGGAAAATCCGTCCTGACTTATGTGGCACATGATACTGCACCTAGCGCATAAAAATAGTAACTAGATCACCTTTTTCGTTTTTCATGAGTCAATAATTTGCAAAGTATGAACGGGTTATTAATAACCCTTTATGGGTACTCGATTTTCCTCGACAAACATGAGTTTTTAGAGTTCGAAATTAGCACTTTAAAAGCACGAAAAAATCGGTATGCAATTGAATGAACGCGCTCCCGCTACTTTGTCTAAAAGAGAAGGAGACCAGTATGAACACGCTTTTTTACAACGATTCGTTTGAGCTTAGTCTGCTTTTACCATTACACTGAATTAAACAAAGGAGGGCGTGTGTTTCCTATCTTATTATTAGCGTTTATTTTTGTTCCGATCATTGAAATCGGCTTATTTATTCAGGTGGGCGGCTTTTTAGGTTTATGGCCGACCATTGCACTAGTCTTAATCACGGCATTTGTTGGTGCATCGTTGGTTCGTAGCCAAGGTATACAAACACTGATGTCAGTACAGGGGCGTCTTGAACAAGGTGAAATTCCAGCCCAGCAAATTTTTGAAGGCGTAATGCTAGCGGTGGCTGGCGTGCTACTGTTAACCCCGGGCTTTATGACCGATGCCCTTGGTATGTTGGTGTTGCTTCCTGCGCCACGCGCCGCGATAGCTAAATACTTGATGAGCAAAATGGTGGTGAAAACCATGCATGGCGGTGGCTTCCAAGGTGGTTCCTCTAACCAGGGGCCATTTGAGCAAGACCCGTTCCGTCGTGACCCATTTGATTCCCAGTCAGATAATGGCAAGACCTTCGAAGGGGAATACGAGCGTAAAGACGATGATGATCGCAACAATCTCAACTGATTGAGTTAGACAGTAAAGAAAACAAAAGGGCGCACCAAGCGCCCTTTTCTGTATTTGGAATTCGTGCCGCTTACAATGCGCCTTCAAAGCCCATTTGACGCCATGCTTCAAAAGCAATGATCGCAACGGCATTCGAAAGGTTTAGGCTGCGCGCATCTGGCATCATTGGAATGCGAATACGCTGCTCCATTGGCAAGCTATCGATGATTTCAGCAGGCAAACCACGAGTTTCTGGGCCAAACATCAAAACATCACCCGTTTGGTATTGTGCATCAACGTGGTGACCTGTGGTTTTGGTGGTGCAGGCAAACAATCGGTAGTTACCTTGCTTCTCTTTCTCTAAATATTCTAAGAACGCTTGATAGTTTTTATGACGCGTTACGCGAGCTAAATCATGGTAATCCAAACCAGCGCGGCGGACTTTTTTCTCTTCAAGATCGAAACCCAGAGGTTCAATTAAGTGAAGGTTTGCACCGCAGTTGGCGCATAGTCGAATGATGTTGCCGGTGTTCGGCGCGATTTCTGGTTCGTATAAAGCGATATCAAACATGGTATTGAAATAGAGTTGGTCAAAGAGAGGGGCAGTATATACCCAAGTCACCGAAATATGCGAGATTCAGCAAGATTGACCTGGGTATGAAAGTAGGCATTAGCGCGGATGTTAATACCGTAAGTATCGATGCTCTTTATAAGAGAGCGTGAGCATAGTTTTCTTCAACTGCTCGCCAGTTGACGACGTTCCACCACGCATCAATATATTCTGGGCGACGGTTTTGGTAACTGATGTAATACGCGTGCTCCCACACGTCTAATGCGAGGATTGGTTCACCGCGCACATCCACTACGTCCATCAGAGGGTTGTCTTGATTACTGGTGGACGTAATGTGAATCTCACCATCTTTTACGATCAGCCATGCAAAGCCAGACCCAAAGGTATTGATGGCTGCTTGGGCAAACGCCTCTTTAAATTGCGCAAAGCTACCAAATTTATCGTTAATTGCTTGAGCAAGCGCGCCTTGAGGCTCTCCGCCACCGTTTGGTGACATGCAATTCCAATAAATGATGTGGTTGTAATAGCCGCCACCATTATTACGTACTGCTGGACTGAGCTTAGAGATATTGTCAAAGATCTCGTCTAATGACTGAGTTTCGAGCTCACTCCCTTCAACGGCATTTACAAACTTATCAAAGTACGTCTTGTGGTGTTTGCTGTAATGCACTTCCATGGTTTTCGCGTCGATGTACGGCTCTAGTGAATCGTACGGGTAAGGCAGAGCGGGAAATGTATGTGACATAGTAAATCCTCCTTAATTGGAAAATTCACTTTAATGCTAACGATAATTATTATCAACTTTGATCTTTGTAAGGGTATTCTAAGAAGCCTCACCAATTTCTAAAGTGAGGGTGGGGCTGTGAATCACTCACTCTAGAAATATGGTGCGAATTATTGTTAGTTCATCAAATTGAGACTAACAATTGATCGGTAAGGTGATACTCATACGCAATCCGCCTAAAGGACTTCGGCTGGCTGCGATCGTGCCACTGTGCTGGCGAATGGCACTTTCGGTAATGGTTAGGCCGAGACCTGTGCCGCCAGAGTGGCGATCGCGTGCCGTGGAAACGCGATAGAACGGGCGAAAAATCGCGGCCAGTTCCTCTTCTGGTACACCTTCTCCATTATCGTCAACCGTGATACGAAGCGTATCGTCATCGGCTTTGATGTCGATTTGTACCTCATCTTTTCCGTAGTAAATGGCGTTACGAACGATATTTTCCACCGCACTCATCAGCAGTTTAGGGTTACCGGAAATATTGCGCTTAGGTAATTCTGAATAGTGTAGCTGTTTGCCCATTTGCTCTGCTTCAAACTGCGCATCTTTAATGATTTCTTCCCATAAACTTTCTAGTGGCTGTGTTTCGCGAGTCATATGACTGTTCGCCTGCATGCGAGAAAGCTCTAATAGTTCGCTGATCATCTGTTCCAAGCGCTGCGCTTCGGTATCGATACGAGTCAGTTCTGGGCTTTCGCCTTGTTTACGCGTCGCTAATGCGCTTGCCATGCGCAGACGAGTTAAAGGTGAGCGCAGCTCGTGAGAGATATCGGATAGCAAACGTTGTTGTCCTGAAATCATTTGATTAACCGCTTCGACCATCTGGTTGAAGCTGCTGCCTGCTTGACGAAATTCCGCCGTACCTTTTTCTAAATTTGGGTCTGTGACAAATTCACCTTTCGCCACACGTTGAGCAGCGGCTTCAAGACGACGTGCAGGCTGACTCAAAGCCCAAGCAAGCCATAACAGCAATGGTGTACTAACCAGCATGACCGCAAGCAAGAGCTGGAATGGGTGATCAAACAGACGCAGGAGTAGAGGTGGTGGCTCATTCCACTTGAAGCCCACGTACATCAAGATATCGGAACCTGCCAAAGTGATAGGAATTGGGCCCGCAATCATGTATCGACCATACAGCTTCTGCTTTGGATTATTGTAATCTTCGATACTGGTGACAAAGTTTTGCATGGCACGCAATTGAAAATTGCTGCGTTTTTCTGTCGTAAGAACATTACCGCTGTAGTCAGAAAAAAAGACTCGTGGGCGAGGGTCGTGCTTGCCGTGGCGGTTGCCCTCGATACGAAAAAGTATGCGGCCTAAATCAGTTTGCTGGCTGTATTTTTGTTGGATTGAGTCACGCGTTTCTACCATACGTTTGTAGTGTTCTTCTGGAATATCGCGAGCTTTGCGTGGGTCCAAATGTGGCAGTGATAGCACGGCTATCAATACTAATAACATGGTGAACCAAAAAATGGCAAAGATGCGTCCATACAGGCTATTGATGTTTGGCAGTTTGATGCGTGATAGGTGCATTAATCCTCCTCAAGCAGCATGTAGCCACGACCACGCAGGGTTTTAATTCGCGGCTTGCCATTGCTTTGATCTGGTAATTTTTTACGTAAGTTCGAGACATGCATATCGATAGCGCGATCAAAAGCAGCGAGTCGTTTACCAAGCACATCTAAGCTCAGTGTCTCTTTGGTCAGCACTTGTCCTGGGTTTTGTACGAAGTGGGTGAGTAGCGCAAACTCGGTTGCCGTGAGGTCGAGTAGCTGTTGCTCACAATACGCTTCTTGCTTACCGGGATAGAGGCGGATTTCTTGATACTCAATGCAATCGCTGTTTTTGGTATTTTTTTGTGTGCTGCTAGTGCGGCGTAAAATCGCACGGATACGCGCCAACAGCTCTCGGTCACTAAAAGGTTTTGGTAAATAATCATCCGCGCCCAGTTCCAAGCCGATCACGCGATCAATTTCTTCCCCTTTAGCGGTCAGCATCAAGACGGGAGTTTCCCAATTTTCACGTAAGCGTTTCAGCGTTTCCATGCCATTGAGTTTTGGCATCATGACATCCAACAAAATCAAATCAATCTTATCATTGATCGCGGCTAAGCCGGCTTCACCGTCATTTGCTTCGCTGACGTCAAACCCTTCGAAACTGAGTACTTCTTTTAATAAGCTGGTTAGCTCGATATCGTCATCGATTAAAAGAATGTTTGCCATGGGGGCACCTATAGTAAGTTACCGATAGCCTAATATTACATTGGAATGATGCGCAACGAAGAGGAGAAAAATCACTCTTTACGATTCTTTACGCTCCCTATACGTCGCTTTACCTAGTGGGTCGTATTCTATACTCAAGCGCTGTGAGAACAGCTCAGAAGAACCACTCACCTGTGTAAGGAATCGTATTATGAAGTCTGCAAAAAAACTTGTGTTAGCTGCTGTTGTTCTACCTCTTACTCTTGGCGCCGCAAGCGCATTCGCTTACGGTGGTAAAAACCATCATAAAGGTCCTCGTGACGAATGCGGCATGGGTATGGACCGAGGTGTCATGCGTCAACTAGACCTGACTGATGCACAAAAAGATCAGCTAAAAGAAATGCGTGAAGCAAACAAAGCAGAAATGAAAGCAAAATTCGCTGATGGCAAAGAAGCACGTATGGCTGAGCGTCAAGCGCATCACGCAAAAGTGCAATCGCTTTTGCTGGCGGATAATTTTGATGAAGCTCAAGCTACCGAGTTAGCAAAAGAGATGGTTGAGCGCCAAACGGAACGTCGCGTGCAAATGCTAGAAAGAAAGCACCAAATGCTTAGCGTATTAACACCTGAGCAGAAAGCGAAATTTGTTGAGCTACAAAATGAACGTATGCAAGAGTGTGGCGACAGAATGCACAAGCGCATGGAAAAGTCGCGCAATAATTAAGTCATGAATTGATGTTATATAAAGAGGCAGCCATTGGTTGCCTCTTTTTGATCTGGTTATTTCATGGTCATTCAATATACTCAACGTATGGTTTTAGTTAACTCTTTGATTATGAAACAGCAATACGCACGTTTAGTTACGACCGCCGCTTGGACTGCAACCATTGTGGCGACGCTTCTTCTGATAGTAAAAGTCATCACGTGGTGGGTAACCGGCTCAGTGAGCTTATTGGCGTCATTGATTGACTCCATGTTAGATATCGCGGCTTCAGTTGTGAATCTTGTGGTGGTTCGTTACGCCTTACAACCGGCAGACCGCGAACATACTTTTGGGCATGGTAAAGCTGAGTCCTTAGCGGCCCTAGCCCAAGCAATGTTTATTTCGGGCTCGGCAGTATTTTTGATTCTTAACGGGATTGACCGATTTTTCCGCCCGCATGCTTTACACGCACCGGAGTTAGGTGTGTATGTATCGCTGTTTGCGATTGTGGTCACACTTGGCTTGGTGATGTTCCAAAAACATGTGGTTCGCGTGACGGGGAGCCAAGCAATAGCGGCGGATTCTCTGCATTATCAGACTGACTTGTATATGAATGCTGCGATCATGGTGGCTCTGGGACTCAGTTATTTTGGAGTGACTCAAGCGGATGCTGTGTTTGCGATTGGTATTGGTGTCTTCATTCTTTATAGCGCTTTCAAAATGGTCAGCGAAGCGATTCAAACCTTACTTGATAGAAAGTTGCCCGATGAAGAACTTGAGCAAATTAACCAAGCTTGTTTGAGCGTAAAAGGGGTATTGGGTGTGCATCAGTTACGCACACGAATGTCAGGACCGACGCGCTTTATACAGTTGCATTTAGAGCTAGACGATAACTTACGATTAATTGAGGCGCATTACATCGCTGATAAAGTGGAAGATAATTTATTGGCTCTGTTTCCTGATGCGGATGTATTGATCCATCAAGATCCATTGTCTGTCGTTTTCGGACCTGAGAAAGAGCAGAAAGCGCAAGATTGGTAGGCTTGAAAAATCCATCAGTGCCCGACGACAAACAGGTACTTATTGACTATCTTTCCATCAATACTTATTAAGATTCGTGATCCTGATATGAATCAACAAAGTTTCATAGAGAAACTGTAATACTCTTACATAAGTAGAAAAGTTACATAAAAAAGTGCGTTTTCATTGGTAATCCTGTAGAGGAAATGTAACATAACGCACAGTTCTGGATTATGCAGGTTGCTTGGTAACAAGGGGCCTAAAAGAAAATTAAATAATTGATTGCCAAAGATCGAGGGTGAGCATGATTAAGAAGATCGGTGTTTTAACAAGTGGCGGTGACGCACCTGGTATGAACGCTGCGATACGCGGCGTA
This sequence comes from Vibrio sp. 1288, assembly GCF_033344475.1. Taxonomy (NCBI): domain Bacteria; kingdom Pseudomonadati; phylum Pseudomonadota; class Gammaproteobacteria; order Vibrionales; family Vibrionaceae; genus Vibrio; species Vibrio sp. 1288. Next base: position 9,155 of record NZ_JAWPOX010000037.1, on the reverse strand, counting down.
GTACGTACAGCACTATCCGAAGGATTGGAAGTATTCGGTGTGTACGACGGCTACCTAGGCCTATACGAAGGCCGCATCGAGAAGCTAGATCGTTCTAGCGTTTCAGATGTGATCAACAAAGGTGGTACGTTCCTAGGTTCTGCACGTTTCCCTGAATTTAAACAAGTGGAAGTTCGTGAAAAAGCGATTGAGAACCTGAAAAAACATGGTATCGATGCACTAGTGGTAATCGGTGGTGATGGTTCGTACATGGGGGCGAAGAAACTGACTGAAATGGGTTACCCATGTATCGGTCTTCCGGGCACAATCGACAACGATATCGCAGGTACGGATTACACTGTGGGCTACCTAAGTGCACTAAACACCGTTATCGATGCAATCGACCGTCTACGTGATACTTCTTCATCTCACCAACGCATTTCAATTGTAGAAATCATGGGCCGTCACTGTGGTGATTTGACTCTGATGTCTGCAATTGCGGGCGGTTGTGAATACATCATCACTCCGGAAACTGGTCTAGACAAAGACAAGCTGATCAGCAACATCCAAGATGGTATCGCTAAAGGTAAGAAACACGCGATCATCGCGCTTACTGAGCTAATGATGGATGCTAATGAACTAGCACGTGACATCGAAGCCGCGACAGGTCGTGAAACTCGTGCAACAGTACTTGGTCACATCCAACGTGGTGGTCGTCCAACTGCATTTGACCGCGTACTAGCATCTCGTATGGGTAACTACGCTGTTCACCTATTGATCGAAGGTCATGGTGGTCGTTGTGTAGGTATCGTGAAAGAGCAACTTGTTCACCACGATATCATCGACGCAATCGAAAACATGAAGCGTCCAGTACGCAACGATCTATACAAAGTTGCTGAAGAGTTGTTCTAAGTAAGCTTGAAATAGATAAACAAAACCGCGGCTTTCCGCGGTTTTTTTTGTATTTGAGAATCAACAAAAAAGAAACTAGCGATAGACGAGTGCTAAGACACGCTGCTCTGCTCTATGAGCGTTAATTTTCGCTCGCGCAGCGCAAACAAGTAGCCCAGTAGCCCACCCAACGTATTTCCAACCGCGATACCGATAAACAAGCCTTCAATGCTGTAGATTTGGCTCCCGATCCACGCCGATGGCAAGGTAAAAATGAACAGCCGCATAAAGCTCCACTGGAATGCACGCAATGGCTTGTGCATCGCATTCAAACCACTGACTAACATCATTACGATGCCTTGGAAGCCATAACTAAATGGCACCACCAGTAAATAATGCCAAAGCAGTTTTTTCACCGCATCTTCCTGAGAAAATAGCGCAGCCAGAGGAATGCTCAGCGGTACCATCATCAAGAAGATAAACCCTTGGAATACCACTGCAAAACGCATGCTAATAAATAAACCGGAAAAGGCTCGTTGCGGTTGTTTGGCTCCTAAATTTTGTGCCATAAACGGTGTGAGGGCAGAGGTCAGCGACATCAATACTAAAATCAATATGGACTCAATACGCTGCGCTGCGCCGTAAGCAGCAACCGCCGCCGTACCGTGGTTGGATAACAGCATCATCAGAATGGCACCGGACAACGGATTCATCGCGTTTGATAGCGCTGCAGGGGTACCAATTTTTAGTGTCTGTTGCCAGTCTTGTTTCAGCAAAGCCCATTGGGGTTGAGCAAGCAATTTTTCCCGTTTAATTAGCACATAGAATGAGCCACACAAAGCACCTAACCAGCTAAAGGCACTTGCTATGGCTGCGCCTTGAATGCCAAGTTCCGGAAAAGGGCCATAACCGAAAATCAACAATGGATCGAGCATGCCATTAATCAAACCAGCCAACATCATGACTTTTGCTGGTGTTTTTGTGTCGCCAGTAGCTCGGATAGCACTGTTGCCCGCCATTGGGATCACTAGCAGAGGAATGGTGAGATACCAGACCTGCATATATTGCTCAATAAGAGGGATGAGATCATCAGACGCACCAAGAAAACGAAACAATGGCGCAATGGTGGTAAAGCCAATAGAAGACGCGATAGCCACAAGTAACACGGCTAACAACAAACCGTGGGTGGTGAACCGAGCAGCTTGTGGTGCATGACCTTGCCCAAGCAAGCGACCAATATTGGTCGATAGTCCCATCCCAATCCCCATCGTAATGCAGTTAACCGCAAAGGTGACAGGGAAGGTATAGCTGATAGCTGCTAGCGCTTGAGTGCCAAGCAACGAGATAAAAAACGTGTCCACCAAGTTAAACATCAAAATTGCGATCATGCCCATGGTCATGGGTACGGTCATTTTCCGCAGCGTTTCAGGAATGGGTGCGGTCAACAAACCATGCTTATCGGTCGCTTGGGGTTCCAGCTTGTTATTTTCCTGCATGTGTGACAACTATCTGGTGAGCAAACTGCAAGGATACAAGAAAGCGAGATGCCGAGCGAGTGAGCATTTCTAACGCAAACCGTTGCCTAGTTGTTCGTTATTTTAACTAAGTCACAAAAATTTTGTGCCACCCCCTTGGGATCGCTGCTTCGACCCCTTATATAGGGATCACGTGTCTGGGGCTACAGTCCCTAAGGACAATTATCAAATAAACATGGAAATTTTCAGGAGAGACGACCGATGAACATTCGTCCATTACATGACCGAGTTATCGTTGAACGTAAAGAAGTTGAATCTAAGTCTGCTGGTGGCATCGTTCTGACTGGTTCTGCTGCAGAAAAATCGACTCGCGGTGTTGTTCTAGCTGTGGGTAAAGGCCGCATCCTAGAAAACGGCACCGTACTGCCACTAGACGTTAAAGTCGGTGATACCGTTATCTTCGCTGAAGGTTACGGTACAAAAACTGAAAAAATCGACGGTAAAGAAGTGCTTGTCATGTCTGAAAACGACATCATGGCTATCGTTGAATAATAGCAATCATTGAGTAATTTTTTGCTCAGATTCAATTACGAAATTACACACAAAGAATTTTAGAAAGGAAATCAAAGATGGCTGCTAAAGACGTTAAATTTGGTAATGACGCACGAGTTAAAATGCTGGAAGGTGTAAACGTTCTGGCTGACGCAGTAAAAGTAACACTGGGTCCTAAAGGACGTAATGTCGTTCTAGACAAATCTTTTGGTGCACCAACTATCACTAAAGATGGTGTATCAGTAGCGCGTGAAATCGAGCTGGAAGATAAATTCCAGAACATGGGCGCACAAATGGTTAAAGAAGTTGCGTCTAAAGCAAACGACGCAGCGGGTGACGGTACAACAACAGCAACAGTACTAGCGCAATCTATCGTTAACGAAGGTCTAAAAGCAGTCGCAGCGGGCATGAACCCAATGGATCTTAAGCGTGGTATCGACAAAGCTGTTGCCGCGGCAGTTGAGCAACTAAAAGAGCTTTCTGTTGAATGTAACGACACAAAAGCGATCGCGCAGGTTGGTACTATCTCTGCAAACTCAGACGCAAGCGTAGGTAATATCATTGCAGAAGCAATGGGGCGTGTGGGTCGTGATGGCGTTATCACGGTTGAAGAAGGTCAGGCGCTACAAGACGAGTTAGACGTAGTAGAAGGTATGCAGTTCGACCGCGGTTACCTGTCTCCTTACTTCATCAACAACCAAGAATCAGGCAGTGTTGATCTAGAAAACCCATTCATTCTTCTAGTAGACAAGAAGATCTCAAACATTCGTGAGCTTCTTCCAACGCTAGAAGCTGTCGCGAAAGCATCTCGTCCACTGCTTATCATTGCAGAAGATGTAGAAGGCGAAGCGCTAGCAACATTGGTTGTGAACAACATGCGTGGCATCGTAAAAGTTGCAGCTGTGAAAGCACCTGGCTTCGGTGACCGTCGTAAAGCAATGCTACAAGACATCGCTATCCTAACTGGCGGTACTGTGATTTCTGAAGAGATCGGTCTAGAGCTAGAAAAAGTTGCACTAGAAGATCTAGGTCAAGCGAAGCGTGTTTCTATCACGAAGGAAAACACGACTATCATCGATGGTATCGGTGAAGAAGAGATGATCTCTGGCCGTGTTGCTCAGATTCGTCAACAAATCGAAGACGCAACTTCAGACTACGACAAAGAGAAACTACAAGAGCGTGTTGCTAAACTGGCTGGCGGTGTTGCAGTAATCAAAGTCGGTGCAGCGACTGAAGTTGAAATGAAAGAGAAGAAAGACCGTGTAGAAGATGCGCTAGCCGCAACTCGTGCAGCGGTTGAAGAAGGTGTTGTTGCTGGTGGTGGTGTTGCACTTATCCGCGCGGCATCTAAGATTGCTCACCTAACGGGTGATAACGAAGAACAAAACGTTGGTATCCGCGTTGCACTACGTGCAATGGAAGCGCCAATCCGTCAAATCACGAAGAACGCAGGTGAGGAAGACTCAGTTGTTGCGAACAACGTGAAAGCGGGTGAAGGTAGCTACGGCTACAACGCGGCAACAGGCGAATACGGCGACATGCTAGAAATGGGTATCCTAGATCCAACTAAAGTTACTCGTTCTGCACTACAATTCGCAGCATCGGTTGCAGGTCTGATGATCACAACTGAAGCGATGGTTACTGACCTACCGCAAAAAGACGCGCCAGCGATGCCTGACATGGGCGGCATGGGTGGCATGGGCGGTATGGGCGGCATGATGTAAGCCAGCTTATCTCATCGCTCTAGGGAAACCTTATAGCGGAAAGATAACCGACCAAACCCTTAAAAGTCGAGGCAGATGCCTCGACTTTTTTATGCGTGTCACCTGAGAAACATGACGTTCTGGTGTGGCTTATCATGAAATTTTTGAGCGTAAAAAGCGCCATTTCAGAAGCAAAAAATCGAAGAGAAATATTTTTTCTTTTGAGTCAGATGGTTAAATCTGACCTATTGCTAACACTTTTTGAACGGGGACAGAGCAAAATCTGAACATTACACTATGTTGTAAATTGTTGCTTCCCATCATGGAGATGAAAATGAAAAAGCTTATGACGTCATTGGCGGTTGCAGCCGCTATCGCATCACCTGTTGCTTTTGCCGACAGTACACCTGTGATGTTCTCTACTATCGATAACACAAACGCACCCTCTAATTCTTCAGTAGGTGGCGTTCGTTTAGCTGTGTTGCATGGGCAGGTAAATGAGGTTAAAGGTGTCGACTTTTCACTGCTTGGTATGTCAGAAACGGATCGTACGACAGGTGTGAACTTCGGTCTGTTTTTTGGTGCAGCAAAAGTAAATCAAGAAATGAAAGGCGCGTCTTTAGGCTTAGTTAACTGGAACCAAGGTCAGACGACGGGTGTTAACTTGGGTGCTGTTAACATTACGAACAACGTAAAAGGCTTGAACTGGAGCGCGGTGAACTATTCTGAAGGCTACACCATGGCGGATGTGGGCTTAGCGAGTATCTCTAAGAAGTCTAATTTCCAGTTTGGTTTCTTCAACATGACCTATCAAATCGATGGTGTGCAAATTGGTCTTTTGAACTGTGCGGATAACGGTTTCTTCAAGTGTTTCCCACTCATCAACTTTGCTAAGTAATCCCTGAGAAAGTCAGAATCTTTATATACAGAAAGCCCTCGATGTTCGTCGAGGGCTCTTTAATTACTGATGAGATGAAGCGAGTTTCTCGGAGCGTTAACTATTTAATTAATCGTGATGAAGTTTTGCGTTGTTGAATTCTTTGATGAACACCGCGGCGTAATGCTTTGATGTGGTTTTCTGCTTTATCCACACCTAACAACACGGTTAATGTCAGGAGAGTAATAACCACCGACTGCGTTAAATAACCCAAACCTATCATCAAACCTAAACCTGCTAGCACCCATATTACAGCCGCGGATGTTACGCCATGGATTTTTCCATCAAGTGTCATCATAACGCCAGCGCCTAAGAAGCCGACGCCAGTAATGATCTGACCAAGCACTCGTGCTTGATCAAGAGTATTTGGCGATAACGACACTGCCATCGACATAAACAGGTAGGTGCCTGAAATAATTAATATTGCTGTGCGAATGCCAACCGGTTTACCACGAGTTTGGCGCTCTATACCGATCATGAGCCCATTAATGGCGCAGCATAGTAGGGCAGGCCAACTGAATGGGCCAAGATCGAAAATTTGTTCGAATGCTGTATGCATCTTGACCTCCAAAAGTGCGGAGTATGCATAGACTTACCGTGCAAAGCGAACAAAAATAATCAATCTAGACGACAAATTTAATTGAGTGTCAGAGCTTATTCTAAATGCAAATCCAACGGCGTTTTACTTGGCCTGCCACCAACTTCTCGTGTGAGTTTTGGTACCAGATAACCCGATACACGCGTGATGAGTCCGCGCATAATAGCTTTCGCTTCTTCGTCCGAAATAAAGTAGTGCGCTGCGCCTTGCACCTTATCAAGAACGTGGAGGTAATAAGGCAAGATACCCGCGTCAAATAAGGCCTCACTTAACGCCACTTGAGCTTCTACCGAATCATTCACGCCTTTCAGCAGAACGCCTTGGTTTAGAAGCGTAACGCCCGCTCTTTTGAGCTTGAACATCTGTTCAGCAAATTCGTCATTGATTTCGTTGGCATGGTTGATGTGAGTGACGAGGATGATTTGTAACCTTGATGCTTGCAGAAGTTGGCATAGTTCATCAGTGACTCGAGCTGGAATCACCACAGGTAAACGGCTATGAATACGCAGACGTTTGATGTGAGGAATGTGAGCAATGTGCTCTAAAAGCCAATGAATCTCATCGTCTTTTGCCATTAATGGATCACCACCTGAGAAGATGACTTCGTTCAACTCTGGTTGTTGTGCCATGTACTCTAAGCACTTGGTCCAGGCTTGTTTCCCGCTTTTGTTCTCTTGATAAGGGAAGTGACGACGAAAGCAGTAACGGCAATTTACCGCGCAGCCACCTTTGACAATCATCAGGGCGCGGTTGCGATACTTGTGTAGCAGGCCAGGGACTTCATTGTCCTGCTCTTCCAATGGATCATTGGAGTAACCCGGATGCACCTCAAATTCGTCGCTTAGTGGTAAAACCTGACGTAAAAGAGGGTCTTTAGGGTTGCCTTTCTCCATCCTATCGACAAAACTTTGCGGTACACGCTGTGCAAACAGCTTGCGCGCGGCAAACCCGTCTTGCCACGGTGAAGGATCAATTTCCAGTATTTCGAGCAATTTTGCAGGATCAGAGATCCCATTCGCCAACTGTTTGAGCCAGTTTTGCTCAACAGATTCGACTTTTCGGGTTATTATGTGCGGCATTGAATTTAGCTCTAAGAATGTAAGAGGAAAAAATGGCTACAGTTAGCACCAATGAATTTAAAGGCGGTCTTAAGTTAATGCTTGATAACGAGCCTTGTGTAATTCTGGAAAACGAATACGTTAAACCAGGTAAAGGCCAAGCGTTCAACCGTGTTAAAATTCGTAAACTTCTTTCTGGTAAAGTGCTAGAGAAAACATTCAAGTCTGGTGACACTTGTGAAGTGGCAGACGTAATGGATATCGACCTAGATTATCTATATTCAGACGGCGAATTCTACCACTTTATGAACAGTGAAACGTTTGAACAGATCGCAGCGGATGCAAAAGCGGTAGGTGAAAACGCTAAGTGGTTGGTAGAAAACAACACTTGTATGATCACTCTTTGGAACGGTAACCCAATTACTGTTACTCCACCAAACTTCGTTGAGCTAGAAGTTGTAGACACAGACCCAGGCCTGAAAGGTGATACTCAAGGTACTGGCGGTAAACCAGCGACGCTATCAACTGGCGCTGTTGTTCGTGTTCCTCTGTTCATCTCAATTGGTGAAGTGATTCGCGTAGATACTCGTACTGCTGAATACGTAGGTCGTGTGAAGTAAGCACTTTATATGATTGTTAGAAAGGTCGCTTCGGCGGCCTTTTTTATTGCCTGTGATTCTTCTCTTTTAATCCCTCTGCGTAAAACATCGATATCCTCCGCAAATTTTTGATGATTTTGTATTATTCGTAAAAATCTTATTTATTCCATGAATCTGTCGATTATTCCTTAATGTAACATTTTGATACATTAGTACTTGTCGCTGAGTTGCATAGCAATCTGATTTTTATCGATTTAACTCAGTAACAATCCAAAAAGGAGAACAAAATGGAAAGCAGAGGTTTAGGAAGGGGTTTAAAGGTGGAAGAAAGACGTCAGTTACTACATAAAGGATTAAAAGCAGCCGTATTTGGCGTACCGCTGTTGGCAATAGGCTTAACGATTAATAGCTCGGTGCTGATGACCGATGCGGGTTACAGCTACGTGCATCAGAATAATATTACTGGTGAGTTGGATGTGTTTACTGAACCTGGCATTCATTTTCGTATGCCATTTCTGTCCAAAATCACCAAGTATGACCAAGTGATCACCGTGTCATTCGGTAACAGCAAGGGCGAAGATTTTTATCAACGTCTTGATGCGATTCAGGTTCGATTTGCCGACACCTATATTGGTCAGATCCCCGTAACATTCCGCTTTAAGCTCAGTAATGACCCTGAAGCGGTGAAGAAGATGCATAAAGAGTTCCGCAACAACAGTAACTTGATCGATGCGCTGCTTGTAAAGAACGCACGTAACGTAACGGTGATTACCGCAACCCAATACACGGGTGAAGAGTTTTTCCAAGGTGGTTTGAACCAGTTCAAATCGAAACTTGGCGATCAGTTACGAGAGGGGATTTATCTAACAGAGCGACGTCAGGTTGAAGTGGAAGAGTTGGATCTTGCGCCTGTTGGGGTGAATCAAGCTAATCCGAACCAATTACAGCGCACCAATCAACTGGTATGGAAAACTGTGCCAGTCGTAGACAAAACCGGGCAACCAATTCGTCAAGACAATCCGTTACAACAATACGGTATTCAAGTGACGCAGGTGACCATTGGTGACCCGCAACCAGAAAAGCAATTAGATCAGCTATTGGCAGATAAAAAGCGTTTAGTGGCGGATCGTATTCGCGCGATTCAGGAACAAGAAACGTCGAAAGCACAGGCAGAGACCGAGCAGTTACGCAAAGAGATTCAACGAACACGTGAGGTGCAAGACGCCCAGCGTGGTAAAGAACTCGCAATTATTGCTCAACAAAAAGAAGTGGAAGTGGCGCGTCAGATGGCTATGTTCCCTTTAATTGTTGCTGAAGACTTAACATCCTGTTTTCATTAAGTTCTTCAGTAACTTCCATGTAA
>NZ_JAWPOX010000377.1:0-779 GCF_033344475.1 Vibrio sp. 1288 | reverse complement strand
ATTCGAGGTGTTGGCCATCACTTACCAATACCTGATGCTGAAAGAGAAACTCGGCAAGCTGCTTACTCGCCTCACGGGAAGATTTTAGTGAGCTAAGAAACGTTTTTTTAAACTCGTAATCAGTCATCCTCACCCTCACATGTCGACGTGTTTGGACCAAACCATTGAAGTTGTAAAAGCGTCAAATCGTCGTCCAGCTCTTCCTTCACTTGCCAACGTTTAATGCTTTCGACGACAGAAGACACCTGTGCTTCAAATGGAAGTCCAGAAACGCTCTGTACGTTCGCGATTAAGCGATTTACAGAGAAAAGCTCATTGTCGTACCGCGCTTCAACCACGCCATCAGAAAAACACCAAATCGAGTCGTTTGGTTCTAACGTAATTTCCCCGCCCTTGTATTGCATTGGTGCTAACGCGCCTACTATAAAATTCTCATCACCAACCATATCAATGGTTGCTTCTGATTGATGTCGCCATAAGAACTTAGGGTGACCGGCGGTACAGTACCTCAGTTTGCCTGTTTGAGTATTCAAAACTGCGTAAACGATTGTGAAGTACAATTGGCTGTCAGGTGTTTGTTGATATCGAAGGTTGAGCCTCTCCACCACCACATTCGGCTCCGAAACAACATATTCGCCCTCGACAAGATCTGTCGTTACCGACTCCGGTCCACAGCTTCGAGATAACGTTTTTTGAATGGAAAACGACATCAGAGCAGACGAGATACCGTGCCCAGAAACATCGAATACATAAAACGCCACATGCTGCTCATCAAGCGC
>NZ_JAWPOX010000376.1:0-780 GCF_033344475.1 Vibrio sp. 1288 | reverse complement strand
GTATTGAGCCATCGGAAGACCGTTTGTTGCAAGGCCGTGTGTTTGCTTACGCCGATACTCAGCTTTACCGCTTAGGCGCGAACTTGTTCCAGCTGCCAGTGAATCGTCCGTTAACGTCTGTTAGTAATCACAATCAAAATGGTTTGAGCAATAACGCGCAGCTGAGCAATGGGGACGTAAATTATGAACCAAGCCGCAAGCTTAACTTGGCTGAAGACAATCAGTTTCAAGCGGTAGAAACCAAGCTCGTCGGTACGGTTCAGCAAAAAGCGATCAGTAAACCACGAGATTTCTACCAAGCTGGCGTGTTGTACCGCAGCATGAATGAACAAGACAGAAGCGATCTGATTGCTAACCTAGCGGGCGACCTGAATAAGGTAATGGATAAAGACATCAAAGCGACGATGGTGAGCTATTTCTATCGTGCAGACAAAGAATACGGTTCGCGTCTTGCTGAAGCGACCGATACCAATCTCTCGCAAGTGAAAAACAAAGCGATGATGTAAGGCGTAAAGTTTTGGCCTGCGGGAGAAGTATCTGCTCTTTTCTGCCCGAAAATCAGGGCTCCCGTAGGCCATTTTCTGTCATTTTTAATGAGGATGGGTGAATGAAAAACGTATTCTTGCTCAGCTCTGTACTATTTTCTTTGGGTTTATCTTTTAGCTTGTTTGCCTCTCAAGACAAACTAGAAACTCAATATCAATCCTTAGTAGAGCTCTTTTTTGATGCTGCGCGCATTGGTAACAATGAAGTGGTTGAAACCTTTGTATCGCAAGGTTT
>NZ_JAWPOX010000375.1:0-780 GCF_033344475.1 Vibrio sp. 1288 | reverse complement strand
TAGACACATTAAAAACCCGATCGAGTTGGCTCGGGATGTGATGCTTCGCAGCAACCATGTGTTGTTGGTTGGTGAAGGCGCTGAGAAGTTTGCTTTTGAACAAGGTCATCAATACACCGAACAAGATTACTTCTTCACAGATCGCCGTTATGAACAGCTGCTCTCAATGCGTGAGAAAGGTTTGTTTGCGTTATCTGAGTCTCGTTACCCGGATGATCGTAAACACGGCACCGTAGGCGCAGTGGCGTTAGACCAGCAAGGCAACTTAGCTGCGGCGACCAGTACGGGTGGGGTAACCAATAAGCAATATGGTCGTGTTGGAGATTCTGCACTGATAGGCTGTGGCACGGTGGCTGAGAATGGCGTGGTGGCAGTTTCAACTACGGGTGTTGGTGAGTTCTTTATTCGTAAACGTGTTGCGGAAGATGTAGCAGCACGCATGCGCTATTTGCAAGAGGACGTACATACCGCGTGTGAAGCCATTATTCAGGGAGATCTCAAAACCATGGGCGGAGAAGGTGGCCTGATTGCCATTGATGCGAATGGGGAGTTGCATTTCGCTATGAACAGTACGGGGATGTATCGTGCGGGTATCAATACTCGTGGTGAGTTGTGTGTGAAAATCTACGCTAAAGACTAACCGTTCGATCATTTCACGATGAGCCACCGTGCAATTACAACAAAGCCCAGCATAAGTCTGGGCTTTGTTTTGTCTTTCGCGTATTGATCAGTAATGCGGTGGCGGTGGCTCGTTGGCTGGATCTTCCATATTCGAAGAAT
>NZ_JAWPOX010000374.1:0-782 GCF_033344475.1 Vibrio sp. 1288 | reverse complement strand
GCCGCCTGTTCTTCAGGCCCGCGCCAACCAGATAGCGTTGATATTACACTTGAGCCGACACAGTCTGTTCAGAACTACATGATTCAAGCGGATAGCACCGAAGGTAGCTTACAAAACGACTGGTTGATCATGGCAACCAAAGCCGCAATCCAAGCGAACCAATTGGATCAAGCAGACCTTCTGATAAAACGTCTGGCTCGCCAACAATTGACGGAAGTTCAACAGGCGGAGTGGCAACTGGCGCGTGCGACCATACAGCAAAAGCAAGGCGATTACTCTCAGTTGTTGCAACTTCTCAACTTTAAGCCTTGGTGGAAGCTACCAAATGAGCAGTGGAAAGATTACTACTCTCTACGTGCCGATGCTTACCAAAGCCTAAATCAGCCGTTTGAAGCCAACCGCCAACTGGTAGCGTTTAGTCAATACGCGTCATCAGCAGAGCAACGCGAAATCTCAAGCCGAATTTGGATGAACTTTGGCAGTTACTCTGAATATGAGCTGACTTCGCTACAAACTGAACCCAGCGAAGACGTGTTAGACGGATGGTTGCAATTAGCAGTTTACGCAAAAACGCTCTCCGGCAATCTGTCTCAGTTAAAAAATACCCTTGAGCGTTGGTTGAACGAGAACCCGTCACACCCAGCGGCAATCTATACGCCAGAAGAAATTCAAAACATTCTGTCACTTGATATCGTAAAACCAAACAACACAGCATTGTTGTTACCATTAACAGGTAAGTTTGCGCCTCAGGCACAATTGATCCGCGATGGTTTTGTATTCGC
>NZ_JAWPOX010000373.1:0-782 GCF_033344475.1 Vibrio sp. 1288 | reverse complement strand
GCGAGAAACCACGGCCGAAGTTTCTCGCTCAGCTCCCAAAGACACGCTGACAAAAGTAGAAGAGAAACTCAACGCAATTAAAGATTGGTATGCGTCGATCAAGGAAGCAGAGACTGTCTCTAAACAAAGCGTGCTTTCTTCGTTAAAGGACGTTATTTCTGATCCTCAAACACAAAAAGAAGCGCTGTGGTACGCCTTTCATCAGGCGAAAAGCGCCAAAGGAACGGATGATGCCGTTCCGGAATTATTGAGCGTTCTGAAACAAGAGTTGCTCGGAGATTTTGCTGGCCAGTTAATGGCTGAGCCGCCAACAGACAGAGCAGCATTAAAAGCGATGCTTGCGCAAAGCTTCCCACTTGGCGCTCAGAAAGAACAAGCGCTTTGGCATTGTTGGGCAGAGCTAAAGTCTTTGCCAGAGATGACATCAACAGTCGATTTAGTACGTGAAGAGCTGAGTTTTGTTATCCAAAAAAACGCGATGGTGAAGAACATCATGACTCACAGCCATAAGTTAGATTTGTCGTAGGAGTACACATGATCAATACACAGTACACCGAGGTGATGCAAACCAACCTTGAGAAGTTGCAAGATGCTCAAGTCGAAGACGGGCTGAGTGAGCGTTTTGAACAAGCCATGTCCATTCCGGAGGGGAACAACGGTTTAGAAGGCGGTTTGCTAGAAAACATCAGCGAACTAAAAAACACCATCGACAACGCGAAAAGCAGTCTACAAGACAGCATGAAAATGGTCGGTGACGATCCAGCGCAACTGTTGCAAATGCA
>NZ_JAWPOX010000372.1:0-784 GCF_033344475.1 Vibrio sp. 1288 | reverse complement strand
CGTTTTTGTAGAAGCTCTTGTCGCGTTTAGCTGGTTGCTTCGCCACTTTCTTCGCTTGAGGACGCGCTTTTTTCGTCGTCGCTTTCTTATTACGGAAATCTTTCTTAGGTGGTTTCAGACCTTTAAATTTACCTTTCAAATCTTCAAACACTGAGAATGCAAGATCTTGCTGTAGGTAAGTTTCGATACGCTTGAAGCTATCCCAGTCTTTTGGACCAACCAGGGAAATCGCATCACCTTTGTTACCCGCACGGCCAGTACGACCAACGCGGTGCACGTATTCTTCTGTATGCTTTGGCATATCGAAGTTGATGACGTGAGTCACTGTCGCAATATCCAATCCACGAGAAGCGACATCAGTCGTTACCAGAATCTTAAACACCGCACGCTCAAACTGGCTCATGATGGTGTTACGTTGCGTCTGGTTCAAGTTACCACTCAGAGCAACGGCCTTCAGTTTTTTCTCGTTCAACTTCGCGGTTAGACGTTCGGTATCGTCACGCGTTGCCGTAAAGATGATCACTTGACGGTATTCCGCTTCAGAAAGTACGCGTTCCAGAATCGCTTCTTTGTGATCAAGGTGATCACACAAGTAGAATTTTTGCGTGATATCTTTGTGTTCTTCGTTAGATACGCCAACTGCGATACGTTTTGGCGCATTGAGCATTTCAGAAGCAATATCGTTCACTTCTGCGTGGTCCAACGTTGCTGAGAACATCAACGTTTGACGACGACGGTGTTTCGCCGCGTTATGGATACGACGTAGCTCAGGCGCAAAGCCCAA
>NZ_JAWPOX010000371.1:0-784 GCF_033344475.1 Vibrio sp. 1288 | reverse complement strand
GCTCGCATCCGATTTCAAGATGATGTTTTGGAACTCAGCCACACTGCTTAAACGACTCGCAGAAGAAATCGTCGCGTTAAGCAGTTGACCTTTCTGCGCAGGTGCTGCACCCAATTGACCAGATGACACTTGCGCATTCTGCTCACTGATCGCATTTGCAACGTCAATTGCCGTCAGGTTGAACTGAGTCAGCTTAAACGGGTCAAGCCACACACGCATCGCATATTGAGAACCAAAAGCCTGTACTTGACCCACACCCGTCACACGGCTGATTGGGTCTTGAATGTTGGTTACAACAAAGTCGGCAATGTCGTTTTGTGTAAAATCTGGATCGTCAGAATAAACCGCCACCACCATCAAAAATGAGGTGTTAGATTTGTTCACCACAATACCTTGGCTTTGCACTTCCATAGGAAGCGAAGTCAACGCCAATTGCAGTTTGTTCTGCACTTGAACCTGCGCGATATCAGGATCGGCTTCGCTATCAAAAGTCAGTGTAATGGTCGCATTGCCGAAAGCGTCACTGCTCGAAGACAAGTAACGTAGGTAATCCAGACCAGTCATGTTTTGCTCGATAACCTGAGTGACAGAGTCCTCTACCGTTTTAGCAGAAGCACCAGGATAGCGCGCACTGATGGTGATCGTGGTCGGCGAAATGGTTGGATATTGCGACACTGGCAAGTTGAACAAGGACATGATCCCTGCAAGCATGGTCAGAATCGCCAGTACCCAAGCAAAAACCGGACGATCAATAAAAAATCGAGCCATGATTATCCCTGCTCTC
>NZ_JAWPOX010000370.1:0-784 GCF_033344475.1 Vibrio sp. 1288 | reverse complement strand
GCGGCAGTTTGCCTAGCTCTAGTTCAGGCGTCGCTTGACGGAAGTATGGAACAAAATCTGGTTCGCCACGGACGACGCCACGGTAAGCTTCACAGCTCACTTCCGACAGGACTTCCATCAAGTCGCGCCATTCTTGTTTGGGCTCTGGTGGTGGCAGTAGATTTGCTTCCAAAATGGCGCTTGCATACAAGTTGAAGCTGTTTACCGCAACATCTGGTAGACCCAGTTTAAAGCGGATCATTTCGCCTTGTTCTGTTACGCGTAACCCGCCTTTCAAGCTCTTTGGTGGTTGAGACAGCAGAGCCGCGTGTGCAGGTGCGCCGCCGCGACCAACGGTGCCGCCACGACCATGGAACAGAGTCAGCTCAACACCTTCGTCTTCTGCCACTTTAACTAGAGATTCCATAGCATGGTACTGAGCCCAGCCTGCCGACATGACACCCGCATCTTTTGCTGAATCAGAGTAGCCGATCATGACCATTTGGTGGTTTTGAATAAAGCCACGGTAAAGGTCGATGCTCATTAGCTGCTTAATGACCGACTCTGCATTGTTCAAGTCGTCTAGAGTTTCGAACAAAGGGCAAACATCCATACGGTAAGGGCAGCCCGCTTCTTGCAGTAATAGGTGCACAGCGAGTACGTCTGAGGCGGTACGAGCCATTGAGATGACGTAAGCACCGAACGCTTCGCGCGGTTGCAGAGCGATGATCTTACAGGTGTCTAAAACCTCTTTGACAGGCTCTGATGGTTCCCAATCGCGTGGCAGTAGCGGACGTTTAGACGC
>NZ_JAWPOX010000369.1:0-784 GCF_033344475.1 Vibrio sp. 1288 | reverse complement strand
AGGATTCTCAGCTTTTGGCATTTAGGGCGCTCGATACTGAAGTACTTAGTCACCGACATTCTCCAAGTCATGGGAAATACGATCATCCATTTCCCGGTTCATGAGCCCGTGATTAAACAACTTCTCTTCGACATTTTTATTCGGGACTTCTATCAACATCGGCGAGTTACGTTCTTTAGAGCCCCCGCCACACAAATCTTCGGAAACCCCATGGTGAAATATTGCTTTGATGGGCTGTTAGACCTGGTGCTCTATCGCTTTCATCAAGTAGGAAATGAGTTTATGCAGTCTCGACAGGAGGTTCATTGATGATGAATACCAACACAACCAACAACACCGTCTTATTGTTCACCTTCAACAACATTCAAGGTCGCGGCTTGCAAACCGCTATTGAACAGAACCTAGAAAAACCCGTACTTTTAACCCAAGGCGCTGACGTCAATTTCCCTAGCACCCGCGATGAACACTATATAGCGATAGTCGATAGTTCTCTCCCTGAATTGCCAGAGGTCAAACAAACTCTCAGTGAGTTAGAGCACGTAGATGCGACTGTATTGGTCAACGCAGAACCGAATCTGAGGATCGAGAGCTTACTCACTTGGTCAAACTTGAAAGGTTTGTTCTATTTTGAGGATGATTTCGACAAGGTAATGATGGGGCTAAAAGGCATTTTAAACGGAGAGAATTGGCTCTCTCGCGATATTCTCAATCAACTGATTGGCTACCTATTGAGCCTAAATAATACCGTCGGTGAGCTAGAAACGAAACTCGAAATGGAACTGAA
>NZ_JAWPOX010000368.1:397-784 GCF_033344475.1 Vibrio sp. 1288 | reverse complement strand
ACGAGTCCTCAATGTAATGATGGAACTGCTGGTCAATGTTTCTACAAACCAGAGAAATACGAAGACAACAACCGTTATTCTATTGGTGCAACTTACACCCTCATTGCGGATTGGACATTCCGTGCAGGCTTGGCTTATGACGAGCAAGCGGGTGAAGCAACATTGAGTATCCCTGATAGTGACCGTATGTGGTACAGCGCGGGTCTAACGTATGCAATGAATGAAAACCTATCGTTTGATGCTGGTTTTGCATTGGTACAAAGTGAGTCGGGCTCTTTCACTGAGACTAACGCAGCAGGTCAAGAAATTAAGTTTGATTCAGAAGGTACGGCATACATCAGTGCAGTACAGATGAACTACACCTTCAAATAATAGGATTCTCGGAGT
>NZ_JAWPOX010000368.1:0-387 GCF_033344475.1 Vibrio sp. 1288 | reverse complement strand
CACTGCTTTGTTCTGCGATCCTACTTGCAGGTTGTGGCGACAACACATCAAGCTCAGGCACAACAGATAAAGTAACGTTTGAATCGGAAGTTCAAGCATTGCTAGATCGTGGCACTTCAATTAGCTTTACTATCCAAGGTGCAAACGCAGACGTACCTGCCCCTTCTTACCTACTTATGGATACGTCAGATGGTACGCTTGGTCTGCCAACTAACGGTGATGATGCCCTTACTAATCCACGCGCATCAATGAACACAATGGACGGTTGGTCAACGTCTATGCCTATCGTTTTGAACTTTAACGGCGATGGCTTCGCTCCTGGCATGTTGGCTTCTGGCGTTAAAGTTATCAAAATCAACCAGCGTTTGACGGAATGGGACGGAAAAA
>NZ_JAWPOX010000036.1:0-50166 GCF_033344475.1 Vibrio sp. 1288 | reverse complement strand
TTAGCATGAGTAGTTTTACAGGCAAAGCCGAAACGGATGATAACCACCTACTGAAGTAGGTGGTTTAGGGCTGAAAAATAAAAAAAGGAGCCTAACGGCTCCTTTTTAGTATCTATGTTTTGCTTACGCGAGCTTAAAACTTGTAATCAACACCAACGTACAGGCTGTCAAAATCAAAATCTTCGCTGCCACCGTTTTCGGCATCAATACTTACCGAAGAAGCACGGTAGCCACCAGATACAACCAAACCTGAAGCGAACTCATAACCAGCCTCAACACCGTAGTTAAAGCCTACATCACGACCATCATCGGTAACAGTGCTAGATGATTTCACTTCATAAGAAACACTCATTACACCAAGGCCAGCAATCGCACCAACATAGAAGCCTGTACCTGCAAATTGGTATTTAGGCTTCGCATTGAAATTGAACGCAGAAGCATCAACACTAAATTTAACCGGCCACCCCATGTAAGAAAATGTTTCTTCAAAGTCGCCAAAGTATATGTACTCACCTTCAAAAGCTAGTTTGAAGTTTTCTGAATATTGAAGCTCTTTACCTACAGCAAGGCTAAGACCTGTCGCAGAAAGATCTTTTGACAAGCTTTTAACTTTAAGATCTGAATTTACCAAATCAGCACCAACATACCAGTTACCTTTTGCTTGAACTGATGCTGAAGCAACCACTGCACCTAAAGCCAATAATGGCAATACTTTTTTCATTATAATTTCCTAATTTTTCATACTGTTAGACAGCTTTTAAAAGCGCGGAGATTATAAATAGAGTTGAATACTTTCCTATTGATTTGTTTATAAAATGAGACACAAAACATAAACATGAACAATAAAACGTTTGCTTGATTAAACTCTAAACAGCTCGAGTCCTATTAAGTACTAGAGTTACCACAAGTAGCAAGTTTCCAAACCAGTCGCGTTTTTCAGTATTTTTACAGCAATATAATCCTTACGTTTACGGCTTTATTTATTACTCAATAGAGTCTATTTCATGAAAACAATTTGGCTTGATATGATGATTTAAAGTGTTTAGGACTGTCTTACTAAAGGTTTGTGCATATCTAAGTAGCTGTTTAAAATAGTCAGATTATTGAGCTCACACTTGGGCAGTGCCAACGGGAAATTTACATGGCAAAGCTAAAAGATATCGCCATTGAAGCAGGCGTCTCACTTGCAACCGTATCGCGGGTTTTGAACAACGACCCAACGTTGAGCGTTAAAGAAGAAACCAAATACCGCATTTTGGAAATTGCAGAAAAACTGGAGTACCGCACCAGTAGCTCGAAGAAAGGCATCAAAGAAGCTAAGCAAAAACATCACTTTTTAGCCTTATATAACTACAAACAAGAAACAGAGGTGAATGACCCTTACTACTTATCAATTCGTCATGGGATTGAAACGCAATGCGACAAATTAGGTATTACGCTAACCAATTGCTATAACAGTGAAATTGATGTTGAAACGAAAAAGATAACAGGTGTCCTTTTAGTCGGAAATGTCGACCAAAAGGTAGTAGATAAATTACCTAAACGTCTAGCCGATAGCATTTGCTACATAAACTTTTCAGATCCAACCTGCCCTTATGATTGCGTTGATGTCGACCTTATTCGAATCAGTAGGCAAGTAGTTGATTTCTTTGTACAACGAGGCCACCGCCGCATCGGTTATATTGGCGGTCAAGACAAGCACGACGCAGCTGACACTCGTGAAAATGTGTTTTTGGACTATGGCTATCTAAAAGGCGTGGTCGCAGAACATGATATACACTATTGTGCCTGCTCTAGTTTGTCCGGTTATAACTTAGCGAAAGAGATGCTAGCCAAAGGTGACTTCCCGAAAGCAGTATTCATTGATTCAGACTCCATCGCGATTGGCATAGTACGTGCAATCCATGAATTTGGCTTAAAGATACCAGAGGATATTACGCTGATTAGTATGAATGATATTCCTACTGCTCGCTTTACCTTTCCGCCGTTGTCTACAATTCGTATTCACTCTGAGTTGATGGGAACTCAGGGAGTGAACTTACTAGTGGAAAAATACCGAGATGGACGCTTACTCCCTCTTCATGTATACGTTCAAACAGAGCTTAAACTACGTGGTACAACTCAATGATACCTTTTCCATTAATCTCTTTTATGAATTAAATCTGGAACATCCCCCCCTAACCCAAGATATTCATTTTGCACAATCAGTACTGTTTCGGCGTAACGCCGATAACTCAGCGGGTAGTAAGAAGTTCAACAACAAATCACTCTAAGCACCATGAGTGCCCCAAATGTTTATCATTTAGAGGTGATGGTCGAAGAAACCAACTCGCGTAGCCAAATGCCTTTGTCTTCATTGTTTCGGCTGGAATGCCACAGCATGGCAATATCAAAATCCGCAACGGCGATCGGCGGCTTAACAGTAATGAGATCGTCCGAAAAGCCCTCCGCCAACGCCATTTTTTCTGGCACGATGGCAATGAGATCGCGCTTTTTCAATAGATGCCGAATAGTGAGAAAGTTGCGCGACGCCACGGTGACTTTGCGGCTCAAGCCATGTTCTGCGAGCTTTTGGTCTACTTGTGTCTTTAAGCTCCCATCGGGACTTACCAGAGCTTGCTCGATGTTCGCGAACGCTTCCAGAGACAGCTGTGTTTCCCCTTTCAACACCTGTTTATCACACATGCACACGTGTTTTTCGGTGTACAAGTACAAGCTCTCAAAGTTGTCATCCAACACCGGCATGCTGCCAATAATGACATCGAGCTTTTCGTGCTCAGTTAATGCCACGTAGTTGCTACGATTGACGTTAATAAAACTGATCTGCGCCTCTGGGGCGCGCTGGCGTATTTCGTCATAAAGCCGAGGAGCAAAGATAAACTCGGCATAATCCGTTAACCCGATGCGACATACACCCGCGTAATTTTCAGGTTGGAAGGCAGACTTAGTGAGCAAGTCTTTGGCGATAGAATCCAACAAGTGATGCACAGTTGGCGCGATGTGGTGAGCGTGCTCGGTGGGCTCCATCTTGTGCCCTTTTCGCTCAAAAAGCGGGTCGTCAAACAACAACCTTAAACGAGACAAACTATGACTCATCGCCGACTGGCTAACGTAACTTTTCTCTGCCGCGACGCTAACGCTTCGATAGCGATACAAGTAGGAAAACGTCACCAATAAGTTCAAGTCAATGTTGCGCCACTGAACGTCCTCTTTCACTCCAACATCCTCATCCCATTTCATTCATAGATGAAATTAAAATCATCAATTTGAGTCATTTTAGAGCATTCGATAAATTAGCAACAATGCTTTTTAGATAAACAGGCTCGACATGTTCACCATATTCAAAACTTTTTTCTGGCTGGGTTGGTTCAGCTTCGGCGGCCCGGCGGCTCATATTGGTTATTTTCGCCAAACCTTTGTTGAGAAACTGAAATGGCTTGATGACAGCGAGTACGCGCAAATTGTCGCGCTCAGTCAGTTTTTGCCGGGACCGGGCTCAAGCCAAGTTGGCTTTGCTTTAGGCTATAAACGTGGCGGTTTAGGTGGCGCATGCGCAGCATTTGTCGGATTCACGCTTCCTTCAGTGGTCATCATGTTGGCGCTGGCGATGGTGAGCAGCCAAATCACCGACACCGCAGTGTTCCAAAACATCGTTCACGGCCTAAAACTGCTCGCAGTCGTCGTCGTGGCGGATGCGACTTGGGGCATGTACAAAAACTTCTGCCAAAGTAAACTGACCGCGGGTTTGTGCGTCGCGACTGCGATTGCGTTGCTGGTGGCACCAAGCATCATGACGCAAATGTTCGTGTTGATCGCAGCAGGTTTTGTCGGAATGCGATATCTGAAGAAAGACTCCGCGCCATCAGCCGAGTCGTTTAAACCGTCTATCGCGCCATTAGCTCTATTTGCGATGCTTTTACTCGGCTTACCGTTAGTGGCTCATACGTTACCTTTGCTTGGGCTGTTTAGTGATTTTTTCCAAGCTGGTAGCTTAGTGTTTGGTGGCGGTCATGTGGTTCTGCCGCTTCTGCAAAACATTGTTGGCGACCAGCTCAGCCAAGATGCATTTTTAACAGGCTACGCCGCTGCACAAGCTGTACCGGGGCCAATGTTCACCTTTGCTACTTTTATCGGTTATGAGCTTTCGGATACGCCAATTTTAGGCGCTCTGATCGCAACGCTTGGCGTATTCCTCCCTGGGTTTCTTTTACTACTTGGCGTTCTTAAGAACTGGCAAGCACTGGCAGGCAAACCGCTGGTCTCCGGCGCCATCAACGGTGTAAATGCCTCGGTAGTAGGGTTACTACTCGCGGCACTTTACCAGCCAGTATTTAGCAGCGCAGTTGTTGCTCCCATCGACATGGCGTTAGTGATTGCGGGTTTCTATCTACACAAAAAGCTCAACCTTTCGGTACTATGGATGATCGTGTTTTTTGTGGCAGCAGGCCTTGTCACGGGCATGATGTAGCCTGCTGATACGCCAACTATTGAATCTAGATAAACCACGGGCACTCAAATACGAGTGCCCTTGCTTAGATTAGATAGTGAAAACGGAACAGACCCCGATAAAAAGAGCATCACAAATTATGACTTAACTTCTCTCGGTTAAGCCATTGTTCATTCTTACCAACTTAACTGCATCATGACGAGAATGGACATCGAGTTTTTTGTACAACTTGTATATATGGCTTTTCACTGTACTTTCAGATAAAAAAAGTCTTGAAGCAATTTGTTGATTTGAAATGCCGTACACAAGTAGCTCTAGAATCTGTTTTTCTCTGCATGTTAACTCATCATGCTGCTGTTCTTCGGACAAATTTGCATGCCGATAATTGAGGACTAACTTCTCTAGGTACATTCTTGGTAGCCACAACCCACCTTTCAGTACGTATTCCGCGCCATCACATATATGTGTCACTGATGCACTTCGGAGCAAAATTCCTTTTAACAACTTCCAATGCAGTAAGTCCGTTTGTACTTTTTCACAAGGGACGTTGTGAAGCATAAAGGACCACCCAAATAGATCAAAATCTGGTAACTTTCCTTGTACTTCAAGCTGACGCATAAAATCGTAATCAATAAACATCAAATCGATACTGAGTGAGTGACTTCTGAACACCACTTCATCTGGTTGCATTATCTTTACATCGACATCATGAATGGAAGACAGCTGTTTTTTTATTAAGTTACTTTGTAAATTACTCTCAGCTAGCAGTATCAAGTGCTTCTTTTCCATAGTCCCACCACATTAACTTACCTGTTTCACCAACCCCCGTTAGAAAATTAATTGGAGGCAGCAAAGAGAATTTATCTTCATTTTAAGTAGAAAATATAGCACTTCAGAATGATATCGCATTGCTTTTCAGCACCGAAAAAGACTTAAAAAGTATGAACCTGTTGTGTTTTTATCCATACTTTTCAACCTGTGTTAGCATAAGGATATGATTTATAATATTAAATAATAAAGATAATAATTGGATAAAATGCCATTTATAAAAAATGGATGACTGCTCCGCTCAGTGCAATAGAACAAATTACTTCTTTATATTGGCTTCATTTCATACTTGATGAGTACTTAAAGTAAATACAAAAAATAACATTATGATTATGTTATTTTTTTCTTTAATACTTTAAATAGACGTACCTAAATACTCCCTTCCAGCCTGAATCATTCTCAATAATGAGAACAGCTTTCACTGATCCTTTCTTATAATTTCATCGCTTCCCACAACATTTGAAGGAAGCAGCAAGAAGTTAAGTGCAGTCATTTTTAATCAGGAATAACAGGAAATGGAGTAATCGTTATGACTCTAAACAAAACAGGGCTTGCTTTAGCAATGTCAGCAATTTTATTTAGTGGCTCTCTAATCGCGAATGAGATCGATGATGGAGACGACAACATGCAATGGACTGACAGCGCTAATACCGATATCGGTTTATCTGGCAGCTTCAATGATAACAGTGACAATAGCGCATCTCTCGGTGTTGGTGATAGCTTCAACGACAACAGCGATAATAGTGCGTCACTAGGTATTGGTCATAGCTTCAACGACAACAGCGACACTGACAACAGTGCAACTCTTGGTGTTGATGACAGCTTTAATAACAACAGCGACAACTCAAACTCGAGCACTAACACAGCTCAAAGCCACAACGACAATAGTACGTCTAACGCTAACGACAACAGTACCAGTGCTGATCTTGATGTGAGCCTAAATAGTGATAGTAGTGACTCAAGTACTAACACAAATAGAAGCCACAACGACAACAGCGACTCTAGTACTACTGTAAGACGTAGCAACAACGACAACAGTGACTCTAGTATCAACAGTAGCTTTAACGATAACAGCGATAATCGTAATCAAAGCGACAACCGTAACCAGAGTGATAACCGTAGCTACGCTGATTCAAGCACAACAAACTCGAACAGCTTTAACGACAATAGTAACTATCAAAGTGACTCGAGCTCAACAAATGTTGATAGCTTCAATCAAGTCCATATGGATACAGATATGGTTGTTGCGAGCTCAAGCCTAATGGGTGGTGTTACAGGTGCATCAGTTATTTATGCAACTAACGCGGATGATACTCGAGTTCGAGTTGAAAACATGAACACCCTTGGTGGTCTTGGTGGTGCAGCTGGTATTACTACCGTTGGTCAGAATGCTGGTTCAAATTCACTTGTACAACAATCTGTTACAACTAATGCAAGTGTGTTTACTGGGGGTGAGTAACCGACTAGTAGGAGAAAGCGATGCGTTTGGCAATCTGTACTTTGAGTATGATAGTTGCCTGCACTGCACTCGCTGATGACATTGCATTATCTGGCGGAGAAGTTAGCTTGGATATCATGAATGAATCAAGAGGTGGACAAAATGTTGAACTCGACTTGGTTTATGCAGAATCAGATATCAATGGTATTTCGTCAGATAATGTCGCGTCAAACACCGTGAGTGGTAACAATATACTATCAAGTGGAGCGTTCGCAGACAGTTCGGGTATATCCAACGTAATTCAGAACAGCGGAAACAACGTTTTAATCCAGAACTCTACCGTCGTTAACCTGACACTCAAGTAAACAATATGAAAGTATTAAATAACTTAATTTGGCTGATGCTCGTTTATTCAGCATCAGCCATTTCATTAGAACTGCTACCTTACCGAGCACATTACTCTGTTCCTGTTAAAAGCTACAAAGAAATAGTGTTCGGTGATGTTTTTCGCCAACAGTATGACTTCAGCTGTGGCTCTGCCGCCCTGGCTTCTCTTCTCACTTTTCATTATGCAACAGAGTCATCTGAACAAGATATCTTCAAAAGCATGTTTGAAAAAGGTGATAAAGAAAAAATCAAAGAGAAAGGTTTTTCTTTGTTGGATATGAAGTTTTACTTGGATTCCATAGGGTTACGTTCTGACGGCTTTCAAGTAGGACTGGAGAAAATTAAAGAAGTCGGCGTCCCTGGGATTACTCTCGTTAATTTCGACGGGTATATGCATTTTGTTGTCATCAGAGGTATAAACAATCACTCAGTTATTCTAGGAGACCCTTCTAGAGGAACCATGATAATGAAACTGGATGAGTTTGAAAAATATTACCAAGGAATTGTGTTACTGGTCCGTAACGAAGCGGAAATGGGAAGGTCTAGCTTTATAACCAATGATAATTTCACCGTATATCAAAGATCACCATTAAAAACAGGAGTGTCTAGAGATTCCTTAGGGGTATTTAGCATTACTCTCCCAGTTTCCGGTGAAAATTAATATAACATTGTTTTAAATAACTTTAAGAGCTAAACAACCTGAAAGGCCTGCATTATGAACTACAATAAATTTTTGTTAGTGCTTTGTATGCTAATACCTCATTTTAATGTGAATGCTAAAGATGTTGGCCTGCAAGAACTTACTCCTCTTTCAAATTTATCTTTAGAAGAATATCGAGGTGGCTTCCAAATTACGGACGAGTATATTATTAATATTGGATTAAGCATTACTACGACTATAAATGGCGATGATATTTTGAACACAAACATTGCCAACTTAGTAATTGAAAATGGTAATTTAAAAAACATTAGCGCAAATAGTGAAAATCAAAGTGGAGATATTTTCAACCAGGGTATTGTTAACATCATACAATTTGGTGAAGGAAATATTATTGGAGATGATTCTATAGATTCACCCAAAATGCCTTCGTCTCAAAATCCTAATATAATAAGTTCAGACTTTATAAATTCAAGTATTATCAATATTATTCAAAACACGAAAGATAACAGTATTATTGGACTTAGCACGCTCGTAGACATTGATGCTCAAGTAAATGGGGTAATACGGGAAATCAAAGCAAACCAACAATTAGAAGACGCCTTATTGAACCACCTTCAATGAGCATTTCCATTTTTATCTGAAAAATTGTCACGTTAAGCTTCTTTGATATTAGAAACGACTGATATCTATGATTACATACCAAAAGAAAGGTAGATATATCAATAGGCCACCATCATTTTAAGAATATATACCTACTTTATCCAATATAATCCAATCAATTTATAATGCGAACACTAGGCGCTAACGATAAATTAGGCCCAATACTCAAGGGCCTAATATCCATTTTACAAATTAAAAGGTACTCGTACTGTTAATTGAAAGTCGGGAGTATCTTCTGTAAGACCAGCTTGAGCACTAACATTGATAGATGAGCGTTCACTAAAGGCATAGTTTATACCAAAAGTTAATGCATCTAATTGAAGCAACTTAGCATCATCTGCCGATCTGCCATTTACTTTGCTTTTTAAAATAGTTTTATGGCTAAGTCCTAAAGAGAATGAAAGATCAGGATTCACCGCAAACCCCATTCCTCCTGAAAGAGAAATAGTGTCTCCAAGTTCAACATCAGCTTTTGTGTCGCCAACTGTAACAGTATCCTCTAAGTTATAAATATAACTTAGACTAGCGAACAAGACCGCAGGATCAACAGGGTGAATAAGAGATAAATTAGGCTCAAAACTCCAAAAACCCGAACCTGTAGGGACATCACTAAATGAGTTGCTTCCATCTTCAATAGAAACATCATAAGGCGATCGTCCTGTATCCGACTTTACTCTAAGACCACCTACCCAGTATGGCGCAGACTCAAAGTTAAACTGGTGCCTCAATGCGAACTCTACATCACCAAGCCCTCCGCCATCCACCGTTGTGTTTACTACTTCACTGTTTGAACCATCTTGAATGGGGCGCGTAGAAACTTGGTCATTACGATACACATACGGCACTCTAACTTCTAACTCTGTGGCGTTTGTTAAACCGTACCGAGCAGTTAATCCAACGGTTACTGTAGTCCTATCCGAATCACTCACTTCAATTCGCCCAACAATCAGAGTTGGTAAGACTGTATACCCAACAACAGATACTTTGTTTGAAGAGTTTTGTGTATAGCTTAAAGACGAATCAAATGACCATTTACCTTTAGGTGTGAGAACGCCTGGGCGCTCAATAACATCACCAACCGTTTGGGCGCGCTGAGGAATATCATCTCCTTCAGCACCATATGCATTCCCCGCAATGAATAAACTACAAAGATAGGTACCCAGTAAAGTCTTCCGTAACATCACATCTTTCCTTTTGCTGATGATCGTACCCAAGTAATCTCAGGCAATAGCTTGAGGTGAAGCTCCTAACTTTCCAAAGTAAGATTAGTATAGCTACTTCAAAACCACGACATACCTTTAAGTTTGGCGCTTTGAAGAAATTAGGAGACATTTATACTTATCTTCAACACTAAGCCACTAGTTAATAAATAATTAGGATAGATTCTATGTTTTCGCAATATTATTAATAAAATAAATTGCTTACCTGTGCTCTTAGTATGAAGTCGATATGACATAACAGCTGAAAAGCCTGTTCTCTTTTGCGTAGCATCAATCACATTGCTTTTTTAGATCGAGTCGCTCCGACTTCAACCATAACTAACGCTATCTTCCCCACATATTTCATCAAAATGCATTCCCGTGTCGCGATTTAACATGCTAAAGTTAACAATGCGTTAACAATTATAAATACAATGAGAAGACATGGAGTCACTTAAAATGAATCAGCCGAATCTAAATAGCGCTGCTGGTTGCGCTCTCCCACCACCAAATGAAATGATCCTCAAATGGGCTCAAGAGCGTCCAAATGAGGTCTACCTAAAACAAATTATTAACCGACAATTTGTTGAGTACACATTCTCTGATGTTGCAGATCAAGCCTTAAAACTTGTCAGCGCACTACGCTCGCTTGGTGTAAAGCCTGGCGACAAAGTCGCGTTAGTATCTAAAAACTGTGCAGAATGGTTTATTTGCGATCTTGCTATGATGCTTGGTGACTATGTCAGTGTGCCAATCTTTCCTACCGCCGGTGCAGACACCATCGAATACTGTGTGACTCATAGTGAAAGTAAAGCGATCATTGGCGGAAAACTCGATGATCCCAAAGCAACTCAGCAAGTCATTGATGCTATGCCTGAACTCATTAGCATCGCTCTACCTTATGACACGGCACCTAAGTGTAAGCACGAATACCAAGCGCTCATTGCTGATGCAGTGCCAAGTGAAGAGCGTCCACAGCATTACGATGACAAGCTAATGTCGTTGGTGTATACCTCAGGCACATCAGGGTTACCGAAAGGCGCGATGCTAACTTACGGCGCATTCAGTTGGTCTGTTCAGCAACTGATCAATCATATTGGTATCCAAGAAAACGACCGATTGTTCTCTTATTTACCGCTCGCTCATATTACAGAGCGTGTTTATATCTTCGGTTCATCGATTATGGGTGGCGTGCCAACAGCATTTCCAGAGTCACTGGACACTTTTATCGAAGATGTGAAGATGCACCGACCAACTCTGTTTATTTCCGTCCCACGATTATGGACGCTATTCCAGCAACGTATTCAAGACAAACTTCCACAGAAGAAGCTCAATATTCTGTTGAAAATCCCATTCGTCAATTCTTTGATCAAGAAAAAGCTAGCAGATGGTCTCGGTTTAGATCAGGCTCGAGTATTAGGCTGTGGCTCTGCACCTGTCTCGCCAGCGCTGTTGGAATGGTACCACTCAGTGGGCCTTGATATCACAGAGGCTTGGGGGATGACGGAATCATTTGCCTACAGCACGCTCAACTACCCATTTAGAGCTGACAAAATTGGTAGTGTCGGTAATGCAGGGCCAGGCATTGAGTTAAAAATCGCAGCCGATGATGAAATCATGGTGCGTGGCAAAGGGCTATTTTCTGGCTACTACAAAAATGATATTGCCACCCAAGAGTCTTTTGATTCAGAGGGCTGGCTACACACAGGCGATATCGGCGCTATCGACTCAGATGGTTATCTAACGATTCAAGGCCGTAAAAAAGATAACTTCAAAACCGCCAAAGGTAAATTTGTCTCTCCGGTTCCTATCGAGAAAAAGCTTTTCGAGTACAGTCGCGTAGAGATGATGTGTCTCATCGGTTTAGGGCTACCCGCTCCGATTCTTTTGGTTGTGCCACATGACTTCCCTAACTTTGATCGAGAGCGATACGCACGTACCACACGTAAAGTTATTGCCAGGATGAATCAAGAACTCGCCTCTCATGAGCAAATCAAAGGTGTGTTAATGATTAAAGAACCTTGGAGTATAGAAAATGGCGTACTGACGCCAACGCTTAAAATTAAACGTCATGTGCTCGAACAAAAGTATCATGAGATAGGCCACAATTGGCCAAAAGATGAATTGGTCGTGTGGGAAGAAGACTTGTAATTTTGCTTGCACTCCTCAACACCATTGGGGAGTGCAACTTAACTTTGAGCTTGAATCAAACTCATAGACTACTCTCTCCAGAATGGCTTACTCACTTCACAACTAATCTCCCTTTCACCTAATCCAATATCGTCCCAAAGGTGCTTTGGTAACTCTCTCAAGTGACGACGTGTCTTATAGTTCCTTCTCCAAGCCGCCAGTTTAGAATAAATTAACTGTAACCCGCTCTGATGGGCAGTAGGTATAGTACGCTCACAAGTGTGTGTCATGTTTTCCATTTCAAAGATCCGTATACAATGTTGACCACTTAATAATCAGCGACTACGCTGATATCCTCAAACGATAGAATCTGCCATAGAGTTAAGGAAAACTAATGTGAAAGATCGAATGCCTCCCTTACAGGGCTTGTATTACTTTTTCGTTGCAGCAAAGGAAGGAAGCTTTAAAACGGCAGCAAAAGAACTGTTTGTTACGCCAGCGGCCATTAGTCAGCAAATTCGTCATTTAGAAGAGTTCTTAGGCACGGACCTATTTGTTCGTCAGCACAGAAAAATCGTGCTCACACCAGAGGGAGAGCTACTGTTTAGTCAGGCAGAAAGAGGGTTTGCTCATTTGCAGCAAGGGGTTAGATTAGTCAATCAAGATCCAAACCCGAACCACCTTTCGATATCAACACTCCCCTCTTTCGCTCATCATTGGTTAGTCCCGAAAATTACGGCTTTTCGCCAGCGTCACCCTGATATCGCCTTGCTATTAGAACCAACCAATGATTTGGTGTCTTTTCAAGATAGTCAGATAGATTTATGTGTTCGTTACGGTTTAGGAAAATATCCCAATTTAGAATCACAATGGCTGATGGACGAAGCTTTTTATCCTGCTTGTCATCCGGTGTACCAGAAAGAGCACGGGATCTATAACATCGAGGATTTAAGCAAAGCTGAGCTGATTGAAGATGTTTGGCCTGATCTTGATTGGAATATGTGGTTAGCAACCTTGGGTCACTGCGCAGCAAAGCCTACCTTAAAATACAGTGGATCACATCTCGTGCTTGAGGCTGCACTATCACTTCAAGGCGTGGCATTAGTAAAACACAGTTTAGCTCATCAATATTTTCGTTCTGGCAAATTGGTCCGAATTGGAGATATCGCTATCAAGCCCAACTTTGCGTATTACTTGTGTGCGCCAAAAGGCTACTTAAAAAGACCTAAAGCTCAATTGTTTGCGCAATGGTTGAAGGAAGAAATAGAAATATTTGAAAAGTCAGTGGTACCAGACTTTAAGACCATTGACCTAAAAGGCAACAGCACTAGAACGGCATCATAACAATCGTCAAAACAAACGCTAAATAGGAATAAAACAAAAACGCTCTGCGTATAAGACTGCTAGATACAAAAAGCCCCGCACTAAGCGGGGCTTTCAAGTTATAGAGTTAACTTAAGAATTACTTCTTAGCGTTACGCTCTTTAACGTCAGCAATTACTTGCTCTGCAACGTTTGTTGGACATGGTGCGTAGTGTGAGAACTCCATAGAGAACTGACCACGACCAGAAGTCATAGTACGTAGAGTACCGATGTAACCAAACATTTCTGATAGAGGTACATCACCCTTGATACGTACGCCAGTAGACGCTGCTTGTTGGTCTTTGATCATACCACGACGACGGTTAAGGTCACCGATTACGTCACCAACGTGATCTTCTGGAGTGAACACGTCAACTTTCATGATTGGCTCAAGAAGTTGCGCGCCAGCTTTAGGCATAGACTGACGGAATGCACCTTTCGCTGCGATTTCGTAAGCGATAGCTGAAGAGTCAACTGCGTGGAAACCACCGTCGAATAGTTCAACTTCAACGTCTAGAGTAGGGAAGCCAGCTAGAACACCGTGCTCCATCATTGACGCAAAGCCTTTCTCAACTGCAGGCCAGAATTCTTTAGGTACGTTACCACCAACAACTGTTGATTTGAACGTGAAGCCAGAGTTTGGCTCACCTGGTTTGATGCGGTAATCGATCTTACCGAACTGACCAGAACCACCAGACTGTTTCTTGTGCGTGTAGCTATCTTCGATTGCTTGAGTGATAGTTTCACGGTAAGCAACCTGTGGAGCACCAACTTCTAGCTCAACGCCGTAAGTACGCTTAAGGATATCTACCTTGATGTCTAGGTGAAGTTCACCCATACCTTTCAGGATAGTTTCGCCTGAATCTTCATCAGTCTCAACTTGGAATGATGGATCTTCTGCAACCATTTTACCGATCGCGATGCCCATCTTCTCAGAACCGCCTTTATCTTTAGGCTTAACTGCGATAGAGATTACTGGATCTGGGAAGATCATTGGCTCAAGAGTACATTCGTGCTTAGGATCACATAGAGTGTGACCAGTTTGAACGTTCTTCATACCAACTACAGCGATGATGTCACCGGCTTGTGCTGAATCGATCTCGTTACGCTCGTCCGCGTGCATCTCAACCATACGGCCGATACGCTCTGTTTTACCAGTTGCAGAGTTAAGGATTGTGTCACCTTTCTTCATCTTACCAGAGTAGATGCGGATAAAGGTTAGAGCACCGAAGCGGTCATCCATAATCTTAAATGCAAGAGCACGTAGTGGCTCGTCTGCAGATACAGTCGCAACTTCACCAGTTGGCTCACCAGTCTCTGAATCAGTTAGAGGCTGTGGATCAACTTCTGTTGGAGATGGTAGGTAATCAATTACCGCGTCAAGAATAAGTTGGATACCTTTGTTCTTGTACGCTGAACCACAGTAAGTTGGGAAGAATGCTAGATCACGAGTACCTTTACGGATACAACGTTTGATGTCTTCTAGAGATGGCTCTTCACCTTCTTCTAGGTAAGCCATCATTAGATCTTCGTCTTGCTCTAGAGCAGTTTCGATTAGCATTTCACGGTATTCAGCAGCTTTTTCTACCATGTCTGCTGGAATATCTTGAACTTCGTAGTTCTCTGGTTGGCCAGACTCATCCCATACGTAAGCTTGTTGGCTTAGTACGTCTACAACACCTACGAAATCTTCTTCGATACCGATAGGTAGAGTCATAACTAGAGGTGTAGCACCTAGTACGTTCTGTACTTGATCTACAACTTTGTAGAAATCTGCGCCCATACGGTCTAGTTTGTTAACGAAGATCAGACGTGATACGTGTGATTCGTCAGCGTAACGCCAGTTAGTTTCTGACTGAGGCTCAACACCACCAGAACCACAGAATACACCGATACCACCGTCAAGTACTTTTAGAGAACGGTAAACTTCGATAGTGAAGTCAACGTGTCCAGGAGTATCGATGATGTTTAGACGGTGATCGTTCCAGAAACAAGTTGTTGCTGCAGACTGGATTGTGATACCACGCTCAGCTTCCTGCTCCATGAAGTCAGTAGTAGTTGAACCGTCGTGAGTGTCACCGATCTTATGGATCTTACCAGTTAGCTTTAGGATACGCTCTGTAGAGGTAGTTTTACCCGCGTCTACGTGAGCAAAAATACCAATGTTTCTGTATTTTGATAAATCAGTCATTGTCTTACTCTGTTAATAAGGTATAAAGTGCGCGCAGAGTATATCACATTCTGTCAATACTGATACCCTTGCGTGCGGATGGAAGAAAAAAAATTTTAACGTGAAATTTCCGTCCCCAAAGCATAGTCAAACACAGCAATTTATGTACTTTATTCGCATTTTATTGAGGACGGATAGAACAGTTTGTGATTGCACAAATACCATTCTTATGAGCATTACAGCTCGTCAAAAGCCTCTATAGCTTCCGACAATTTCTTAACGCCGTGAATTTGCATGCCAGGGATGCCACCTTTCGGCATGTTGGCTGCTGGCACGATGGCTTTCTTGAAACCATGTTTGAACGCTTCATTCAAACGCTCTTGCCCACTTGGCACTGGACGGATTTCGCCCGCAAGCCCTACCTCACCAAAAATCACCACATCTTTAGGGAGTGGACGGTCACGAAAACTCGATAAAAGCGCCATAACTAAAGCAAGATCAGCGCTTGTCTCCGTCACCTTAACACCGCCAACCACATTAACAAAGACATCTTGGTCTGCCATTTGTAAGCCACCATGCTTATGCAACACAGCGAGCAAAAGTGATAGGCGGTTCTGCTCCAAGCCGACCGCAACACGACGAGGGTTGGCTAACTGCGAGTAATCCACCAGCGCTTGAATCTCTACTAGTAGAGGGCGCGTGCCTTCCCAAACCACCATGACTGAAGAGCCTGATGTTTCTTCTTCACCACGAGAAAGGAAGATTGCTGATGGGTTACTCACTTCCTTCAACCCTTGGCCTGTCATTGCAAAGACACCAAGCTCATTCACAGCGCCAAAACGGTTTTTATGACTACGCAAAGTGCGGAATCGGCTATCCGTTCCACCATCGAGTAGTACCGAACAGTCGATAATGTGTTCAAGAACTTTGGGGCCCGCAAGGGTACCATCTTTTGTTACATGACCAACAATAAATACCGCAACATTATTCTGTTTTGCGTATCGTGTCAGAGCCGTCGCAGATTCACGTACCTGAGCAACACTGCCAGGCGACGATTGAACATCAGAAACGTGCATCACCTGAATCGAGTCTATTACCATTATACGAGGCTGCTCTTTTTCGGCGATTTGGCAAATTTTGTCGACGTTCGTTTCCGATAGCATTTTTAAATGATCTTTCGGCAAGCCTAATCGGGAAGCACGCATTGCCACCTGCTGTAACGACTCTTCACCGGTTACGTAAAGCGTTGGCATTTGCGCAGATAAACTACACATGGTTTGCAACAGAAGGGTTGATTTACCAGCGCCAGGGTTACCACCAATCAAAATTGCGGCACCTGGCACAACACCACCACCCAATACGCGGTCAAGCTCTTTAAACCCACTGGTGAAGCGAGGTACTTCTTGCAGATCAATTTCGGATAGCGTTTGAACCGTTGCTTCTGTTGCGGAACCAGCGTAGCCACTTAAGCGTTCGTTGCGAGCAACGGTTGGCGATGCAGCGATACGTACTTCTGTTATCGTATTCCATGCACCACATGCGTTACACTGCCCCTGCCAACGGGGAAAGTCCGCGCCACAATCATTACAAACATACGCTCGTTTTGCTTTCGCCATGATGCCTCAATTTTTTCTACAAATGTGACTAAGCACAGCCAAGTCAGACCTGAACTGAAATGAACTATTGATATACTTAAGTATTACTTCGCTTAGCCGATACAATTTAAAGTAACGACATACTCTAACAGAAATAATGCAGCAATCTGAAATTCTCTCGCTCGCAGAACGACTCATTCCCGTTTACGGTACGAATGACTTTGACTTTGTCCTTGGCCAACTGACCGAGGAAGAGCCGCCTTCGGCCAAAATTTTGGTTAAAATGGAACTTAACCGCTTAATGGCTCCATGCAAAAAAAGTATTGATTTGCGAGGTCGCGTTCAAGGCGAATGTCGCGAGTATATTTTGGATGGTATTCCACATTGGTTGGATGATGTTGCTTTCAACGCTTACCATAAAAACATCAAAAAGTTTGGCTGCTACACGGAAGGAATGTGGGAAGCATTGGTCAACACGCGAAATAACTTTCGCGTAATGAGCAAGCGCCTTACTCAGCAAAAAACGCAATCGTTAACGGATCCTAAAAGCCCGTTCTTAGCAGAACCCGTTCACCTAGGCTACGATTTAAAGCGCCAAGAAAAACGCTTGAAAGTCCAATCTCAAGTTGAAATTTGCCGTTCTAAAGGACAGCTTCTTCATGGATTAAGTATTGATTTATCTAGCTCTGGCGCAAAGTTCAAAGTCCCTAGCGCATTTAAATATAACCTTGGGGAAATTATTCAGGTCACGTTTACTGAATTTGCCAGCAAATCTAACGTTGCAGGTATAGAGAAACCGCTTGCATACCGCATACTCGCGGTTGATGACTGTTACGAAAATGACTCAGTTCGATACCTCAGAACTATACGCTTAACTGATACCAATGTCGTCACCAGAGTGATAGATGAAGCGCTCAACAGTGCTGCTAAAAGGGCTCGTCACGACAATCAAGACAAGATTATTCGAGCTCGAACTCGCGGTTATGAGCACATCGCACTAAAGCACACCAGCAGCTTGCCTCTATTCTTTGATGGTAGTGACCTAAAATTAGCAATGTTAACGCCAAACAATCAAAAGCTTTGGCAATACTGGCACGATGAGAGAAACCAGCAAATGTTTGGTTCCTTATTCAACGAGCAACGCATCGCGTCACTCATTAAGCCTGGTGTGAAAGGAACAACCAATGTCCTTTATTCATTTACTCACGAGCACGAGAATCGAACCTATTTCTATTCGATGTTTCGCCCTGAAGCAACTCGCGAACAGCGCCAGCTATTTTGGCATTTAGGTGGCAAACGAGAGAGTTGGCGCGCCTTTAGAATTTCAATCTTTGAACTATCAGAGCAAGAACAGGAAGACCTAGCAGCATTCTCTCCAGAGTTGGCAGAAACGTCTCAATCACTGACTCATATTGGTATTTTGCAAGAAATTGCTGACGAAAAGTCAGGGCAGGATTACCTGCTAACTGAAAAGCCGCGCTTACCCGCTAATACGTTAAACGCGTTTCGCCATCCGAGAAGAGTTATTGGCAATCCAAAGGGCATTTATTTTGATGCAAAGTCTCGTCGTAAAGAGCCTCGTTATCGTTTTAAAACACCTTTAGAGTTGTACTCAGGACAAACTAAAACAGGCGGCTGTACTGTTGACCTTTCCAAACGAGGACTCGGAATTAGGCTAAGTGAGCCCACGATGTTACGTTCTGGGCAAGAGGTAAGAATCAACTTTCGAGAATTACAACTCTACGATAAAAAATTGCCGTTAATGTCGGTACCATACCGAGTAATTCGTGTAAGCCCAGATGGTTGTAGCGTGCAGTTAGTTATTGATGAAAGCAGCCAAACCATGAAGGTAATCGCTTTTTTCAACAGCATTATCGAGCACAATCAAGACAAGCTAATCCCGCAAAAAGAGACGCTACCAAGTAATGCTCTACTTGAAAGGCTGCACTGCATGTTGCTCTCGCGTACGCTGAGCACGCCCATTTTTATCAGTAAGAGTACGTCATCTTCAATAAAAACCCCCGTTATCGGGGTGAACTTGCCGCTACCTAAACACATTGAACTTTTTGCCCGTCTTGGGCATGACCAACTGTTGTCACTTGAACCTATCTTTAAAGGCCGGACAAGCACATTAATCGCAGAGCCAATAAAACGTGTAGAAGGTGCTCAAGCCAGACATCAGGATATCTACATAAGCGCCGCAAAAGTAGGCAATAAAATTACAGGCATTGAGTCAAAGCTTCATCAAGAGTTCAACAGCGTAAAAGAGCGGATTCAATTTATAAAGAAAGCGCGAATGATGGGTGACTTTTACGTGATTCGCCTTTCTACTGCGCCAATTTTCGATCCGATGACATCATTACTGCAACAAGATTTAAGTGACTTAACCCAATTTGGTGTACATCAAGCAAGCAAGTTAGAAAAAGAGTTGACGGCGCTCGTTGGTTACAGTGAATTTGAAGACATTACTGAAGAGGTAGTAATTAGATTGGAGTTAACCGAGTAAATTCAAAGTCATACCAAATTGAAAAAAAACACCGCCTTTCTGGCGGTGTTTTTGAATGGATGGTTAAGGTTTAGCTTTCCAGCTGACCTTTTGCTGCTTCACCAATGCGCCAGATAAAATACAGAGCACACCGCCCAACCCTGCAAAGCGAATCGCTGATTGCGCTTGAGCTTCCACTTTTGGTTTTGCGTGATACGCAATCCCTAATCCTGCCACCGACATCATCACAAGATCATTAGCGCCATCACCGACAGCAACCGTGTTGTGCTGCTCAATTTCATATTCATCCGCCAGTTCCACTAGAATGTCAGACTTCATCTGCGCCGTTACCACATCGCCAAGTACTTTACCCGTGAGTTTGCCGTCAATAATTTCTAATTGATTGGAGCGAGCAAAGTCTAAGTCGACTTTATCTTTGATGTAATCAGAGAAGTAAGTAAAACCACCGGAGGCAATCGCTGTTTTCCAGCCCAAGGCTTTCAACGTCGCAATTAGCGCTTCAAAGTCCGGCATGAATGGTAACTGGGAACGAACTTGTTCAAGAATTGATTCATCGGCACCTTTGAGCTTACCAACTCGCTGACGTAAACTTTGCTCAAAATCCAGCTCACCTTGCATGGCACGTTCAGTGACTTCAGCGACCTCATCCCCTACTCCTGCCAGTTTCGCGATTTCATCAATACACTCTATCTGGATCGCCGTTGAATCCATATCAAATACAATCAACCCTTGGGTTGATAGATCGGGCACTTCATTAAGCGAGGCGTAATCTAGGTTGAGACTTTGTAAGATCGTTTCATGTTGAGGAGTCAACTCTCCGGCCATCAAGGCTACTTCATATTGGCCAACTTTCCACGTTTCTAGTATCGGGTTGTAAAAGCCGGTGAAGAAATCAATGTCTTCGAAGTGACTTGGCGAAAGGTACTCAGCAAATACGATCCAGTTTGCTTTTGCTTTATCTAATTGGGAGGCAAATCGAGTCTCGGGTAATCGTTTTAAAAGTGTCGTATGTTTTCTGATAGGCAAGCTTTTTGACGCGTCCATGTATATAATCCCTTATGACTTTGCTAAAACGTTACCTCAACAAACTAAAAAGGCAAGTCTTTGTTTTATTTTAAATGGATGAGTAAAGAGCATGAGTGAATCTTTGTTCTCAGTAAGGAATGCCCTAAGAATTCTGGCACTAATCCTACTGTGTGTGATGTTGTTTATCACAATAAAAAACAGTGTTGTGATCAGTAAGGGTAATGAGAAAATTCAAGCACAACAGCTTGAAACACTCACCAAAGTTTTGATTTCACAGGCGTCTCTTTCTGCCAGTGAGATGATTTTAACTAAAGATCAAGAACGATTACTTCAGCTAACAAACCAGCTAGCACAAGACCGTTTAGTGTTTGATGCAACAATCTACGATGCACAGGGTGTACGTTTAGCGTCTAGTGAAGAGGCATTATCGGTACGCGAAGTTCTTGGCCTGGATACGCCTTTGGCAACAGCTTCCATTGGTCGCCAGCAGTTGGTTGAACCAGTTTTTGCAGATGGTGCGCTTATCGGTTTTGTTCGCGTGACCTTTGAGACGGGCCGGGTGACGGCAATTTCAGACCACCACTATCGCAAGAGCGATCGTTATATGTACATGATGGTCTTAATGAGCTTTGTCTGTGGTATGTTGTTCATCTTGATTTTACGTCGACAACCGATACGTCGTAAAAAAGCGCCAAACCTGCTGCTAACCAAGTAACTAGGTAGCGCTAACAACTCATATAAAAACAGCCCGCAATGTGCGGGCTGTTTTTTTAGCTCTTGAGAGCGAAAAATAGAATGACTCTTCGTCGCTTACTCTTCGTCACCAAGCAATACTGAATCTAGTGCGATTAGCATCATGTCGTTGAATGTCGTTTGACGCTCGTCAGATGTAGTCTGTTCGCCAGTCTTGATATGATCAGAAACCGTACAGATTGTCAGAGCTTTTGCACCGTATTCTGCCGCAACACCGTAAATACCAGCCGCTTCCATTTCAACACCAACAATGCCGTACTTGTCCATTACATCGAACATTTCTGGATCTGGCGTGTAGAAAAGCTCTGCTGAGAATAGGTTACCAACTTTAACGTCAATACCGCGAGCTTTTGCAGCGTCTTCTGCCGCACGAACCATGTTGTAGTCTGCGATTGCCGCGAAGTCATGACCTTTAAAGCGGATACGGTTCACTTTAGAGTCAGTACATGCACCCATGCCGATCACAACATCACGCACTTTGATGTCTTCATTCACTGCGCCACAGCTGCCAACACGGATGATTTTCTTCACGCCGAAGTCTTTGATTAGTTCAGTCGCGTAAATCGAGCATGATGGGATACCCATACCGTGGCCCATTACCGAGATCTTACGGCCTTTGTATGTGCCTGTGTAACCAAACATATTACGAACGTCACACACTTGAACGACATCTTCAAGGAAAGTCTCTGCGATGTATTTTGCACGTAGTGGATCACCAGGCATCAGTACGACGTCTGCAAATGCACCCATTTCAGCATTGATATGTGGAGTTGCCATTTTCTTTTCCTTAACCTTTCTCTAGCGCTCCGCGCTTAAGGCGATATAAGCCAGAGTATTCTCATTTCCGACAAGCAGCATTTACATACTGCAAACATAAAACTAGGAGCAATCGAGCTCCTAGTTTTCAAAAACCTAACTAATTATAGGAAGTTCTTACCGTAATCCATTGGAGAAGTACCGAAGTAACTTGCCAATGTTTGACCGATATCTGCGAATGTTTCGCGGCGGCCAAGAGAACCAGCTGGTACTTTTTGACCATAAACCAATACTGGGATGTGCTCACGAGTATGGTCAGTGCCTGGCCATGTTGGGTCACAGCCGTGGTCTGCCGTTAGGATAAGCACATCGTCTTCTTCCATAATCTCTAGCACTTCGTTGATACGACCATCGAAGTACTCAAGTGCCGCTGCGTAACCCGCTACGTCACGACGGTGACCGTAAGCTGAGTCGAAGTCTACAAAGTTAGTGAATACGATCGTGTTGTCGCCCGCTTCTTTGATTTGCTCTAGCGTTGCTTCGAACAATGCAGGGATACCTGTCGCTTTCACTTTCTTAGTGATGCCGCAGTTTGCGTAGATATCAGCAATCTTACCAATAGAAACCACGTTGCCTTGCTTCTCATCAACGAGCTTCTGAAGAACCGTTGCTGATGGTGGCTCTACAGAAAGATCACGACGATTACCTGTACGCTCAAATTGACCTTTACCAGCACCAACGAATGGGCGCGCGATAACACGACCAATGTTGTAATCTTCTAGCTCTTCACGTGCGATTTGGCAAAGCTCTAGTAGACGGTCTAGACCGAAAGTCTCTTCGTGACATGCGATTTGGAATACAGAGTCAGCAGACGTGTAGAAGATTGGTTTGCCAGTCTTCATGTGCTCTTCACCAAGATCGTCAAGAACTTGAGTACCAGACGCGTGACAGTTACCTAGGAAACCGTCAAGCCCCGCACGCTCAAGAATGCGGTCAGTCAATTCTTTCGGGAAGCTGTTTGCTTTGTCAGTGAAGTAACCCCAGTCAAACAGAACAGGAACACCTGCGATTTCCCAGTGACCAGACGGCGTGTCTTTACCTGAAGAAAGCTCTGCTGCATGACCGTATGCACCAATGATTTCAGCGTCTGCGTCTAGTCCAGGTGCGAAGCGACCTGTCGATTCTTTATGCGCCATTGCCAAACCAAGTTTCGATAGATTTGGAAGGCGAAGTGCACCTTGGCGATTGTCGTTATCTGCTAAGCCTTTTTCACATTGGTCAGCGATGTGACCTAGTGTGTCTGAACCTACATCACCAAATTCTTTAGCGTCGGCAGTTGCACCGATACCGAATGAGTCTAGTACTAAAATAAATGCTCTTTTCATTGCTCGTTCCTTAGGCCCACTCGGCTTTTTATTATGGTTGAGTAGGCCTTGTGTAATTACTTGTTCTATTAGATATCTTCTGCACGAATTTGGCGGTAAACCTCTGGAGTTGGTGTGTATTCACCACCTACTTTGATTGCACTGCGCAGTGCTTTTGCCGCTTCTTCCCATTGCTCTTCAGTGCGAGCGTGGATGACCGCAAGAGGTTTATCACTGTCTGCGACCTCACCTAGGCGGATGAACTCGTCGAAACCAACTGCGTAGTCGATTTCATCAGTAGCGACTCGACGACCACCACCCATAGCAACCACAGCCATGCCGATAGCACGTGTATCCATTGCAGAGACAATGCCCGTTTCTGTTGCGTAAACTGGCTTGATGATTTCTGCTTTTTCTAAGTAGTTGTCGTAGTTTTCTACGAAGTCCGCAGGGCCGCCTAAGCCAGCAACCATCTTGCCGAAGCACTCAGCTGCTTTGCCGTTATCCAGCACTTCCATCAGTTTTGCGCGTGCGTCTTCTGTGTTCTCAGCAAGCTTGCCAAGTACTAACATTTCAGCACATGAAGCCATGGTCACTTCAAGTAGACGAGGGTTACGGTATTCACCTGTTAAGAAACGAACCGCTTCACGAACTTCTACCGCGTTACCCGCTGAAGACGCCAATACTTGATTCATGTCCGTAAGAATTGCCGTAGTCTTAGTGCCAGCACCGTTTGCTACCGCAACGATTGATTTTGCTAGCTCTTCAGACGCTTCGTAAGTTGGCATAAATGCACCTGAACCCACTTTTACGTCCATCACTAGCGATTCCAGACCCGCCGCCAGTTTCTTAGAAAGGATCGACGCCGTAATCAGGGAGATATTGTCTACCGTTGCGGTAATATCACGAGTCGCGTAAACACGCTTATCCGCAGGAGCAAGGTCACCAGTTTGACCGATGATCGCCACACCAGCGTCTTTGGTTACTTGACCAAAAACATCGTTGCTCGGCGTAATGTTGTAACCAGGGATAGATTCAAGTTTATCCAGCGTACCGCCTGTATGACCAAGACCGCGGCCAGAGATCATAGGTACGAAACCGCCACACGCTGCCACCATTGGGCCAAGCATTAAAGAAGTTACGTCACCCACACCACCGGTTGAGTGTTTGTCGACAATTGGACCACCGAAGTTCATGTGGCTCCAGTCGATAACCATGCCCGAATCACGCATTGCACACGTTAAGGCGATGCGCTCATCCATGGTCATTTCATTAAAGAAAATCGTCATAGCAAACGCCGCAATCTGACCTTCAGATACCGTGTTGTTCGCTACGCCTTGAATAAAGAAGTTGATTTCGTCTGCGGTAAGTACTTCACCGTCACGTTTTTTACGAATGATTTCTTGTGGTAAATACATTAGTGCCTCCCAAGCTCTTTTGAGCCATGGTTGTAGTAGGATAGAAGAGGTTTGGTAGCACCCGTTTAGGTGCTACCGTTCAGACGTATTATTGGAATTAGTACGCTGTTGGATCAGCGACGTCGTCCGATACTTCTAATGTATTTAGTAGGTTGGTTAGCAGGCTAGACGCACCAAAACGGTAGTGACGAGCATCAACCCAGTTGTCACCTAGGATTTCGTCAGCCATTGCTAGGTATGCTGCTGCGTCTTCAGCAGTGCGCACACCACCTGCTGGTTTGAAACCAACAGTTTCTGCAACACCCATGTCGCGAATAACTTCAAGCATCATGCGAGCGTATTCTGGTGTTGCGTTTACTGGCACTTTACCAGTTGAAGTTTTAATGAAGTCAGCACCTGCTTCAATACAGATTTGAGATGCTTTCTTGATTAGTGCTTCTTCTTTTAGTTCACCTGTTTCGATGATCACTTTAAGAAGAATGTCACCACAAGCTTCTTTACATTGCTTAACTAGTTCGAAGCCTACTTTCTCATCACCCGCCATTAGCGCGCGGTAAGGAAAAACTACGTCAACTTCGTCTGCACCGTAAGCAACCGCCGCTTTTGTTTCAGCAACTGCGATTTCAATGTCGTCGTTACCATGTGGGAAGTTCGTTACTGTTGCAATACGAACCTCTGGCGTACCTTGCTCACGAAGTGTCTTCTTAGCAATAGGAATAAAGCGAGGGTAAATACAAATTGCAGCTGTGTTGCCTACTGCTGTTTTCGCGTCATGACATAGTGAGATCACTTTTGCATCAGTGTCATCGTCATTCAACGTAGTTAGGTCCATAAGTTTAAGTGCACGTAGCGCTGCTGCTTTTAAATCGCTCATTTCTATCTCCGATCAATATTCAAAAAATTCACTACTCAGCCTTACATCACGTCTTTAACTATAATCAACAAGTCGAGACAATGTGAGTAAATGGCTAAACAGTCTATTAATGAACGGACTTGGTTCCCTGAAGACTCGGCATATACAGCGAAAATTTATCATATGCCAATTGCTATCCTTGTCACCGCACAGTACCAGTTTGGCCTATGGCACAACAATCTATGATTGCGGTGTCTTTAATATCACATCACAAAGCAAAACGCCTATTAGATCTGATATTGCAGGGCAATTCATTTGCCCATCGATTATGTAATATTCATTACGTGATTAAGAATCAAGCTTAACCACTATCCTGTGATTAATACATTATAGAGTTTCACCGCAAAACTGTAGCACCAAATAGAGCGCAAACGGTTTGTATCTCAAAATTTCCTAGCCCCTATTCCATTGACTGCGTAATACCTCGACTAAGGCAAACACCCGATGAAATTTTGGAGCCCGAAAAACGAAAAATGCCCCGCAGCAATCTCTTGCTACAGGGCATGATGTAAAACGGCGTCTATATATTAAGAACCGATTCTAATTATAGTGCTGCAAGGCTTAAGCAGAAGCCTGCAATTGTCGCTGCCATAAGGTTAGACAACGTACCTGCAAGAACTGCTTTAACACCCATGCGAGCGATGTCACTACGACGGTTTGGTGCAAGGCTACCTAGACCACCAAGTAGAATCGCGATAGAAGAAAGGTTCGCGAAACCACATAGTGCGAATGAGATGATAGCTGTTGTCTTCTCAGACATTACTTCACCAGTTGCCGCGATTACTTGAGCGTTTTCACCTAGATATGGTGTGAAGTTCAAGTAAGCAACGAATTCGTTCACTACGATTTTCTGACCGATGAATGAACCAGCTGTTACAGCTTCTGCCCATGGAA
Organism: Vibrio sp. 1288; assembly: GCF_033344475.1. Classification (NCBI taxonomy): domain Bacteria; kingdom Pseudomonadati; phylum Pseudomonadota; class Gammaproteobacteria; order Vibrionales; family Vibrionaceae; genus Vibrio; species Vibrio sp. 1288. The sequence continues at coordinate 23,659 of NZ_JAWPOX010000036.1, read as the reverse complement.
CACCGATTAGGAATGCTAGTGGAGAGAACGCGTAACCTAGGATTAGCTCTAGTGTTAGTTCTGGCATGCCGAACCAACCACCGATGCCACCTAGCATACCGTTGATTAGCGCGATTAGACCAACGAATGCGATTAGCATTGCACCTACGTTAAGCGCAAGTTGTAGACCAGAAGCCGCACCGCCCGCAGCTGCGTCGATTACGTTAACTGGTTTGTCGTCACCGCCGTCCATCGCTTCTTCGATACTTTCGTGAGGCTGGTCAGTCTCTGGGTGAAGGATTTTAGCGAACAGTAGACCACCTGGTGCTGCCATGAATGATGCCGCAACTAGGTACTCTAGTGGAACACCCATAGATGCGTAACCTGCTAGTACACCACCAGCAACAGAAGCTAGACCACCACACATTACCGCGAATAGCTCTGATTGAGTCATTTTTGGAACGAATGGGCGAACAACTAGAGGTGCCTCAGTTTGACCTACGAAAATGTTAGCTGCAGCTGACATTGATTCCGCACGAGAAGTGCCTAGCGCTTTTTGTAGTGCGCCACCAAGAATCTTGATAACCCATTGCATAACGCCAATGTAGTAAAGAACTGAAATCAGTGCAGAGAAGAAGATCAGTGTAGGAAGAACACGGAATGCGAAGATGAAACCGCCGCCGCCGAATACTTCGAACATCTTGTCAGAAACAAGACCACCGAACAGGAATGATGAACCATCGTTACCGTAGTTGATAACGTTAGAAACACCTGAAGAGAAACCGTTTAGTAGATCACGGCCCCAAGGTACATACAGAACAAATGCACCTAATGCGAATTGGATAGCGAATGCGCCACCCACAGTTCTAAAGTTGATAGCTTTTCGGTTGTTAGAAAATGCCACTGCAATCGCAAGAAGCACTACCATACCGATTAGGCTCATAAACAGGCTCATAGTTTATGACTTCCTTATAAGTTATTTATTGGCGTGTTACAAAATGGAGCTATAAAGCGGGGGCAATTATACTCATGCAGAATCAATTAAAGTAATGCCAGCCTCACACTTTCCTATAAGATTCATGATTGATTCAACCAGCTTTGTGAGTTAATTCACAATAAGCAGGAAAACGTTTTCGATTTCAAACCACATCTTTAGATTTTATTCACATATCGAGAAAGCAAAATTGCTATTTTTCCACAGTTGAGAGGCAATCGATTGCTTTCGGCCGTTATGCAACTCTACGAGCTCATTAAAGACGTGAATGAGTTTGGCTGGGTGATTTGACTCCCCTTGATATCCAAGTATAGGCATATCTGGTGCGTCTGTTTCGATTACTAGGTTTTCGAGTGGTAATTTTTGAATTGCGTCGCGTGTTTTCTTGGCTCTTGGGTAGGTAATCGTTCCTCCTACACCGATAAAAAAACCTAATTTGACCCACTCCATGGCTTGCTGATAACTCCCAGAAAAAGCGTGTAGCACACCACCTCTAGGGAGATTCGCCGCTTTCACCATTTGAATGAGGCGATTGTGCGCTTTTCGGCTATGTAAAATAACTGGGAGTTCGAAGCGTCTAGCCAGCTCAAATTGAACTTCAAGTATCTTTTCTTGCAACTGTGGATCAACATCAATGGCAAAATCTAAACCACACTCTCCTATTGCCACGCACTGCTGCCCTTTTTGATTTAGATAGCCTTCTAGCTCTGTAAGGTGCTGCTCAACGTTATCTTCAAGAAAATACGGATGAAAGCCGAGAGCATAATACAAATTGGCATGTTGCTCTGCCAAAGTTTGAATACGAGCCCAATTTTGCGGACCGACGGAAGGAATCAAAATTCTTGCGACGCCTTGCGTTTGAGCAAGCTCAAGTTGATGCGCAAAGTCATCTTGAAACACATCAAAATCAAAGTGGCAGTGCGTATCAAAGAGCTTCATCTTGACGCTTTTTATCTGTATCTGCGGGCAGAAAATCAGAGGATGGTTGGGCTTCACTCTTCTCTTTAGTTTGATGGGCAGGGTCTTTTCGATATGGGACGCAACTGCGTTTCTGGTCGGGGGTTAACCCCATTTCTTTACACCAATTGTCGTAACGCTTTAGCCCACGTTTAAACCAGTTCATATCTTATCCTTATATAAAAACGCCCTTGGCTAAGTTTATAGCCAAGGGCGTTTTAAAATCTAGTTTGCGTTAAGGCTTACCCTAACCGCACAAATTAGTGCTCGCGCGTCGCACGGAAATCAACGTCAGGGAAACGCTCTTTCGCTAAGTTTAAGTTAACCATTGTTGGAGCGATATACGTTAGGTTATCACCCCCATCCAATGCTAAGTTCGCTTGATTCTTGCGTTGGAACTCATCCAGTTTCTTCGCATCACCACACTCAACCCAACGCGCAGTTGCAACGTTAATGCCTTCATAAATCGCTTCAACGTTATACTCAGACTTCAAACGAGCCACAACAACATCAAACTGAAGTACACCAACGGCACCAACGATCAGATCGTTGTTCTGTAGAGGACGGAATACCTGTACCGCACCTTCTTCTGATAGCTGAACCAAACCTTTGAGAAGCTGCTTCTGCTTTAGTGGATCTTTCAGGCGAATACGACGGAATAGTTCCGGAGCGAAGTTCGGAATACCAGAGAACTTCAGTGATTCACCTTGCGTAAAGGTATCACCAATCTGAATAGTGCCGTGGTTGTGTAGACCAATGATGTCTCCGGCGTAAGCGTGTTCTGCACGTGCACGGTCACCAGCCATAAAGGTTACTGCATCAGAGATACTCACTTGCTTGCCAAGACGAACGTGGTTCATCTTCATACCTTGCGTGTAAGTGCCAGATACAATACGCATGAATGCGATACGGTCGCGGTGTTTTGGGTCCATGTTCGCTTGGATCTTAAATACGAAACCAGAGAACTTCTCTTCAGTCGCTTCAACTTCACGTTCAACCGCTTGACGAGTTTTCGGCGCTGGAGCCCATTCAGTTAGACCGTCTAGCATATGATCCACACCAAAGTTACCTAATGCAGTACCGAAGTAAACTGGCGTAAGATCACCTGTTAGGAACATTTCCAAATCAAACTCAGGGCAAGCACCCATAACAAGCTCAAGCTCTTCTCGAACACTTTCCGCAAGGCCTGCACCAACTTTTTCATCAAGCTCTGGGTTATCGAGACCTTTGATGATTCGAACTTCTTGAATCTCATGACCGTGACCTGATTCGTATAAAATCGTTTCATCACGGTGAATGTGGTACACACCTTTAAATTCTTTACCACAGCCGATTGGCCATGTAATTGGCGCACACATCATGCCCAACTCGTTTTCTACCTCGTCCAATACTTCCATTGGATCACGAACGTCACGGTCAAGTTTGTTCATGAAGGTTACGATTGGCGTGTCACGCAGACGCGTTACTTCCATCAGCTTACGTGTACGATCCTCGACACCTTTCGCCGCATCGATAACCATCAAACACGAGTCTACTGCCGTTAACGTACGGTATGTATCTTCCGAGAAGTCTTCGTGTCCAGGCGTATCAAGTAGGTTTACCAGACAGTCATTGTAAGGGAACTGCATTACAGAAGTGGTTACCGAGATACCACGTTCTTTTTCCATTTCCATCCAGTCTGATTTTGCGTGCTGTGCGTTACCACGACCTTTAACCGTACCTGCTTTTTGGATCGCGTTTCCGAATAAAAGGACTTTTTCAGTAATGGTGGTTTTACCCGCATCCGGGTGAGAAATAATAGCGAACGTTCTGCGCTTAGACACTTCGCCTAAAAAAAGGGGATTTGACATTAGTTAATCTTCTAAATTACTTTCATGCTCACAAAATAGGCAAGCATATCTACTATTCGATATTGTGCGGTATTCTCGCTTATTATCGCTGTGCTAGCAAACTGGAAAGACATGAACTGAATTTACTCGGCTCACCAGCCTTTACCTGCAACTAACAAGGGAAAGCCAGCGCCACACAAAGAGATGTAAAAATTCAAAAAATTGTTATTACATATTCAAAAGCCTCGAATCCGGATACGCATTTAAAGCATAAGTGTTGATGAGGTAATTAGTAACGGCCTAAAACTAACTCAAAAATAAGTAACTCATGATAATGGCGTCTTCCTTACCATTTCCCGATTTAGCTGGGTAATAGTTGTAACGACGGTCCACTTCATTAAAACCTGCTTGCTCATAAATATGGATAGCTGGGTGATTACTTTCACGCACTTCTAACCAAGCACTCTCTGCTTTGGCTTGTTCACAGTATTCAATAAACGCGTCCAGCAATTTTTGCCCTAGCCCTCTGCCCTGTTGAGAAGGCGCTACTGCAATATTTAATAGTGTCACTTCTCCAACAATATTCTGTCCATAGAAGTAACCAACCACTTGAGAGCCTTCCAGCATCACATGATGGCAAGCACCGCGACTGGATAAGTCACGAACCAAAGATTCGGCCCAAGGGTGAGAATGTGCTTGCTGCTCGATTTGCCAAACTTGGTCGAGGTGCTCTGCACGCATCGGCGTAATTTCAATTGTCACGCATTAGCTCCGTTAAGAGTACGAACAGATTTGTTGCCACAATGCGCGGCGCTGTTCGTTATTACCATCAATATCTTGTAATAGTGGCGAGACCAGGTGCTTTGCCTTGATGCTTTGATCAGCCTCACAGCCTGCAAACCACACCCACTCTAGCTGATGTTCACCCAGCATGGATAAGCGCTCAGGCTCTAGGTGTAGCGCATCATCAAGCGTGAGCTTAATGCTTTTTAATACGCGCTCAAACATCAATGCCGTCTCGTTTTCTGGACATATTGGCGATACCAATAGGAGTTTACATGAACTTTGCAAATCCAATAATGGCGATTGATAGCCTTCCAGTCTTTCAGGGTGTACCAGCTCCCATGTGCTGATCCCCATTTCACGTAAATACTGTTTCTCGTTAATTGACATTTTCCGTCACCTATTTGAACGAGGGCAATCCTATCAAATTATCGCGATTATACCTAAAGGACTTCAAGGAACACCTGAACACAATGAGATGGTTTGGATATTCCTGAACATAGCGTTTTGCCAACGGCCACACATTGGGTATGACATATGAGGTACATTATGAAATTCTTAAATACGCTACTACTTTGCACACTGGTAGCCGCCACCAGCGTGAGTGTTTTTGCTAATAACAGCGATGAGTGGGAGCTGATTGCAACGAAAACCGTTAACTTTCATACAGAAACAGATACCGTGACACCAAATAGCCTATTCCGAAACCGAAGCTTCAGTAAAATAAAACTAAAATGTGTGCAAGGAACGGTAGACATTAATGGTTTAAAAGTCGTCATGACAGATGGTAGTGAGAAAAAGCTTTCCTCTATGGGCGTACTAACAAGCGGATTGTCGACTCGTGCCTGGAGCCTTCCAGGTACAAAAGAAGCCAAGCTAAAACGGATTGAAATGACTTACAGTAGCTGGGGAAGCACAAAACTTAGCCTGCTAGGGGTAAGTAAAAAAGCGAAAATAGAGGTCTGGGGCAAAAAGAAAAGTAACCAGTCATCCTAACCTCCCTATCTCAGTTTTCAGTGAATAAGAAAGAAGCCCACTTAGTCGTGGGCTTCTTTCATTTACAGTTCAGAGAACTCTGGCGCATAGTCTATGCGTCCGGAGCGTCCAGCACATTGACCTTCGACCAACTCTGCGACTCGAAATGCACCTTTAGGGACATCCCAAGCACATTCAAAGCCCATCTCGTCGCATGATTGAAAACCCTGGCGCGCGTAATAATCAGGATCGCCCAACACCACACACACTGGGTAGCCAAAATCACGCAGTGAATCAAAACCTTCTTTGATCAACTCTGCAGCGATGCCTTGGCGACGGTAATCTTCATGAACAGCTAATGGCGCTAGCCCTTGCCATGACAAATCTTCACCATTTAAGGTCACAGGGCTAAATAAAGCATGGCCTATCACCTCTCCCTCATCTGTACACGCGACTAAGGAAAGCGTGAATTTGCTGTTTTCGCGCAAACGCATCACAAGCTCAGCTTCAGCTTCCGTCGGGAAGGCGTGTTTCAATAAGCGGTCAATGGTAAGAATGTCCGCTGGGGCTTCAGTTCGAATAAGCATTCGCTACTCCGGTTGGTTGTGCAGGCGCTTGAACTCCTTTCTGAACAAAATCAGCCAATTGATTCAAAGCGACTTGCATTGCTTTCGGTAACTGCTCTAAGTCGACACTGTCCATTAAGTTTTTCACTTCTAAGCCAAGCTCAGTATCACCTTCAATTGAAAGGCGACGTTGGAAGAACAGTGTGTCAGGGTCTTCTTTACGACCAGCAATCAGTACTAGGTCGTTTAGATTACCACTAAAACTCACATCTTCCTGAACTGGTTTTTCAGCTACCACCAATTTTTCGTCTTGATAGCTGATGTACCATGCTAAGTTCAAGTCTTTAATCGCAACTTTTAACCACTTGTCTTCAAGGAACTCAAAGTCACCATCTTCCAAGGCTTCTTTAAACACCATTTTTAGCCCTTCCAGCAACGCTTTTTGCTGAATTGGCTGTGGTAATAACTGGACTGGAGAACGCAAAATATTAGCTGCGTTCTTTACTAGTTGACTGCGAATCTTGTTTAACACGTTCATTATCCGTTACTTTGTCATTAGGTTGCTTATATTAAGCAATCGTGGCGATGAGATTACTGTTATGTATCAATAAAGTGCTTATTTTAGATTGGTGGTTTATTGCTCACTAACGCTTCTTTTTTTGAACTTACGTGTATTATTGATGCGAACAGGTGGATAAACACTTTTACAACCGTATTTTCAAAGTTATAGTTATCTGAGCGTATCCATGTGATTGTCGACTGCACAGCTAAAACCGCGAGCCCTTTAATGGCAGGTAACACTTTAGCTTGGTGGTAGACCGCCGCAGGCTTATCAGGGTGTCGCTTTTTATACACGGACGAATAATCTGGCTCATTGGAGATCGGTAATACCCTAATGCCTTCCCAGCAATTAAAACATTGGTTTGCCACGCTAACCTCAAATAGCCCTTTCTTCTTTGCCATTCTTGATAAAAAACACAATTATCGAATGGTAAGTGACCGTTACTGCGATATCGCAGGTTTAAGTCATGAGGAAATCGTCGGCTTAAACGATTGCCAAGTGCTGGGTGAACAGTTTTATAAGAAGCTTGCACCATACTATCAGCGCGCGTTCAAAGGGACACATGTCGAAGCCGAAATCACGCTCGATGAAACCGACCTTGAAACCAGTCTTCACTTTAGTCTTTCGCCAGTTTTTGAAGGTAACGACATTCGCTTTGTTGTTTTTCACGCTGTCGATACTTCAGAAAAGCAGATACTCGTTCGCTCCTTAGAAGAGTCCGAAAGTAAGTTTGCGAAGTTAACACAACTGCTACCAGACGGCTTACTGCTTATCGAAGATGATATTGTCATCTCTGCGAACCCCGCATCAGCGCGCCTTCTCGGACTTAACTCTCCTCATGAATTGTTGGGCGAAGAGCTAAGTCGTTTATTCATCGATGAAAACAGTAAAAAGGTATTTAGTCATCGATTGAGTACATTAATTTCTGACAAACCTTTTGTCTGCTTAACCAGTGCAAGATGCGGCTTTGAACGGAAAGTTCAGCTACACGCGGATTCCACGGCGATATTAGGTAGCGAATCTCAAATTATCCTAATCCAAGATGCTGATGATGCGCCCAAAAACCTGTCTTCTGCATCGAATGAAGACATACACATTGACTCGCTCACCAAACTCTACAACCGCTTTGGCTTCACCAAACGTTTGGAACAGCTGATCAAAAAGCAAACACCGCTTCTGGTGTTCTATTTGGATATCGATAACTTCAAAAACATTAATGACTCACTTGGTCACCATATTGGCGATAAAGTGATTCAAGAGGTATCGGCCCGTCTTAAACGGTTACTACCAAACCAAGCGATTATTGGTCATTTGGGTGGCGATGAGTTTGGCGTCATTCTGCCGGAGCCAGAAAACACCCGCATGGCTGAAATTTTGTCCGATCGCATTATCTCGTTGATCAACCAACCTTTCGACTTGCACCACTTCAGTAAACGCCTTGCCTGTTCAATTGGTAGCGTTCGATACCCTGAAGACGGACAAGATGCGCGAATCCTACTACAAAATGCCGATACTGCGATGTATGAAGCCAAAGATCGTGGTAGAAATCGTCTGATCAAATTTAACGATCAAATGAACAAAGAAGCGCGTATGCGTTTGTGGCTTGAAATCGAACTGCAAAAAGCATTGCAGCAGAACGGTTTGGAAGTGTGGTATCAACCTAAGGTTAACGCGCGAGACTTCAGTATCAACGGCGCAGAAGCGCTCGTTCGTTGGAAGCATCCAGTCGAAGGGTACATTAGTCCTGGCTCATTCATTCCTGTCGCCGAGCGCGCTGGGTTAATCGAACACCTTGGACGTGTCGTGATGCGTGATGTTTTCAATACGGTAAAACGTTGGAAACAACAGGGCATACTGCCAGGCCGTGTCGCCATCAACCTCTCTCCCGAGCAATTTGGCAACCCACAGCTGATCGACTTTATGGAAAAGTTGCTTCGCACTACCGAGCTTGATCCAAGCTGCATTACCTTCGAGCTAACCGAAAGTGCCGTGATGAGTGATAGCGAACATACACTGCAAATGTTGAATGCGATTAAAAAGCTTGGCTTCGCTCTCTCTATCGATGACTTTGGTACCGGCTACTCTTCTCTTTCCTACTTAGCGCGTTTCCCTATTGACGAGCTAAAAATCGACCGCGCTTTTATTAATGATATAGACACACTACCGAAACAAGTCACTGTGATTGAAAACATCATTAATCTGGGTAAGTCGCTCGACTTAACTGTCGTTGCCGAGGGGGTGGAAACCCACCAGCAAGCTACTTTGCTCTCTAACCTTCAATGTAATGCGATTCAAGGATTCCATTTTTATCGCCCACAGCCAAAACACGAAATTGAAGAGCTGTTTGTACAGAATCGTCGTCACAAGAACTAACCCCGACCCGATACCCTTACTCGCAAGGGGTAAATATCGACTTTATTGAGCTAAACCTAACTTAGGTCAATTTCGCTATTCATAATTCTTCATAAAATGCGGACACCTTTTTATTCTCAATGATTGTGAGCATATGGAACTCTTGTGTCCCGCGGGTAACCTGCCTGCGTTAAAAACTGCGATTGATTGCGGTGCCGATGCCGTCTACATTGGTTTCAAAGATGATACCAACGCCCGTCACTTTGCTGGCCTCAACTTTAACGGCAAAAAGTTAGAAAAAGCGGTGCAATACGTTCATGACCGCAATAAAAAAATTCATGTCGCGTTGAATACCTTCGCTCATCCCAATGGCTTCGAGCGCTGGACGAACGCAGTAGACAATGCAGCGGCACTGGGTGTAGACGCGCTGATTGTTGCAGACATTGCAGTGCTGGAGTACGCGGCTCGCAAATATCCCGATCTGGAACTACACCTTTCAGTGCAAGCATCAGCGACCAACGTCGCAGCCATTGATTTTTACAAACAAAACTTCAACGTAAAACGGGTAGTGCTACCCCGCGTTTTATCGATTCATCAGGTCAAACAGCTCTCACGCAACATCACTAGCGATGTCGAGTTAGAAGTCTTTGCTTTTGGTAGCCTTTGCATCATGTCTGAAGGTCGCTGCTACCTATCGTCATACATGACAGGCGAGTCTCCAAACACTGTGGGAGCATGCTCTCCAGCTAAGTACGTTCGCTGGCAAGAAACAGAAAATGGTCTGGAATCCCGCCTTAACGACATTTTGATCGATCGCTACAGCACCGGTGAAAATGCGGGCTACCCTACCTTGTGTAAAGGCCGTTTCGAAGCAGAAATCGAAGGCGAGAAAAAACGCTACCACGCACTGGAAGAACCAACCAGTTTGAACACCCTCTCTATGCTGCCAGAACTATTTGCTGCAAATGTGGCGTCTGTAAAAATTGAAGGTCGCCAACGTAGCCCAGCTTACGTAGAACAAGTCACTCGAACATGGCGAGCCGCGATTGACCGTTACCAAGCAAACCCAGAAGCTTATCAAGTCGAAGCGGCTTGGGATGCCGCATTGGCAAACGTGTCTGAAGGTACGCAGACCACACTTGGTGCTTATCACCGCAAATGGCAGTAGAGGTTAAGATGGATAATTCAATGAAATACGCGCTTGGCCCGCTGTTGTACTTCTGGCCAAAACAAGACATCGAAGCGTTTTATGAACAAGCGAAATCAAGCTCCGCGGACATCATCTATCTTGGGGAAACCGTATGCTCAAAACGTCGAGAAATGAAGCCTTCGCATTGGCTTGAAATAGCAAAAGAGCTGTCTGCATCTGGCAAGCAAGTGGTGCTATCAACAATGGCACTACTAGAAGCTCCGAGTGAAGTAAACATAATGAAGAAGTACATCGACAACGGTGACTTCGCGATTGAAGCAAATGACGTATCTGCTGTTCAATTGGCATCAGAGCATAAAGTGCCTTTCGTCGTTGGCCCTGCAATCAATACTTATAACGCACACACGCTCAACTTATTTTTGAAGCAAGGTATGATGCGTTGGTGCATGCCTGTCGAGCTCTCTCGCGAATGGTTAAACGATACTTTGGTTCAGTGTGACGAGCTTGGTATTCGTAACAAGTTTGAAGTTGAGGTATTTAGCCACGGTTATTTGCCTTTAGCATATTCCGCTCGCTGTTTCACAGCCCGAGCTGAAAACCTAGCGAAAGACGATTGCGAAACCTGCTGTATCAAATACCCTACGGGTATCCAGGTCAGCAGCCAAGAAGGACAAGAAGTCTTTAACCTTAACGGCATTCAAACGCAATCAGGGTATTGTTATAACCTGATCAATGACTTACCAAGTATGCAAGGCCTAGTTGATGTGGTCCGATTAAGCCCTCTCGGTGTGAGTACACTTTCTGAGTTAGAGCATTTTCGCTCAAACGAGCACGGCGACAACCCTGAAAAACTTGAAAGCCGCCAATGCAATGGCTATTGGCATCAGCTAGCTGGCTTAGAAGTAAAAAACATTTAGCTCCCCAAAAAAGAAAAGCGAGGCCCAACCTCGCTTTTCTCTATCAGCCATTGTTAACAGGCTTGCACTGTTGGCTCAGCCGAAGTTTCATTAAGCAGCTTTTTCACATCTCGCCACAACATACTGATCACGACCAAACTCAATGCAATGTTAGACAATGGGAAAGCTAACCAAATGCCTGTCACGCTGAAAAGTTTCGGCATAATGAATAAGAATGGCAACTGGACCAGCATGTTGCCTAGTGTTACAAACATAGCTTTGCTGCCTTTGTTTACTGATTGATAGTACGCGGCCGCCACAACTAAAAAACCATCTAAGAACAACGCAAACATGTGTAAACGAATCCCGATCACAGTGCTATCAATCAACTGTTGGTCAGCATTATTAAACACCGCAACCAGTTCGTACGGGAAAAGGTTCATCAAAACAACGAACGCCACCCCACCAAGCACAGATGTCCCCATCGCGACCTTTAATAACTTTCTGATGTTCTCCTGATTACGTGCACCGTGGTTGAAGCTCACTAAAGGCTGCATACCATTCGCAATTCCTTCGGCTATCAGATAGTAAACCGTCACGATGTACCCCAAAATGGCGTACGCTCCGATCAACATTGCACTTCCGTATTGAGCAAATAACGCGTTGTGCAGTGCCACCATCACAGAGCCGTAGGCGTACATAAAGAAACTTGATGTACCTATCATGATAATCTTTGGTGCAGCATCAACCTGAACTTTGAAGTCGCGGATACGAAGGCGTAATGTTGCTTTTGAAGTAAAGAAGTAACCAATACCGAGCACAGTGACCACTAATTGTGCAAGTGCAGTGGCAATAGCGGCTCCGGTTAACTCCCACTCCAACCAAGCAATAAATACGTAGTCTAATACGATGTTAATAACGGCACCGATGACCATCAAAATCGTTGCTAAGTTCGGGCTGTCGTCATTGCGTAACAGAAACGGAACTGCGATAGAACCCAACGTGAATACGCACGCGACAATCAGAATATGCAAATATTGCAGCGCAAGTTCAAACACTCGCCCTTCCGCACCTTGCCAGCGAATAAATTCATCCGAAAACAAGAACAATATTGTAGCAACGACCGGCATCAATGCCGCTAACAACGTCAATCCGGTCGTTAGGATTCGCTTAGCGCCTTCATGATCGTTCTCTCCTTGCTTGATCGAAGTCAGCGCGCCAGTCCCCACCCCAATCATTATTCCTATACCGAGGATCGAACCGATAATAGGCCACGCAACATTGATCCCAGCTAATCCGTCAGCGCCAACATAACGGCCAATAAAAATGCCATCAACTATTTGATACAAACCGTTTACGAGCATTGCTGCGACGGTTGGAATCGTATATTTCCAAAACTGTCTATAAATTGAGTTTTGCATGACTGTCACCAGTAGTTAGCAAAGCTAACCATTTAATTAGCAAGACTAACTAAATGGTTAAATTAAATAAAAGAAAGATGAAACAACAAAAACTAAACCATACAGCTGAGGCCTTTGCTTTAGTTTAAAATGACTTATTACTCAATGCTTTATTCAATAAAGCTTGTAACTGTTCAGCTTCTTGCTGATTTAATTGTTGCATCATTTGGTCAGAGATATCTTTGTACACTACCTGCTCCAAAGACATTTTTTCTGCGACTTCTTCCGTAAGCAACACACGCTTAGCACGAGCATCCTCATTACATGCGATGCGTTTCACCAAACCCTTTTTTTCCAAACGCACAACCATTGTCGATGCGGAAGGCTTAGTCACTTGCAGCTCTTCTGCAAGATCGGTTATTCGCACACCCTCAGGGTAAACCTGAATCACACGTAAATAATCGAACTCATTAAAGCTTAGATGTGATAATGGATCTTCTTTGGCATAGACACGCCAAGCTTTGGCGCAAAAACGCTCTAAATCAATCAAGCTTTCTTCTAATGCCATAAAAGCCACCACCACTTAGTTAGCAAGACTAACTATTTTAAATGAGTCACTCATCAAGTTCAATCATAAAAAAAGCCGCTCTCATCGAGCGGCTCTAAATCATTCAATTTCCAGCTTCTTGGCAGCCTTTAACTTGGCCAATCTATCTTGCTGTAATTGATCGTAAATTTGCGCCAACTCCAAGAAAGAATAGCGATGCTCAACATAATCGTAAACGTTGAACGAAATCGCGAGCTTATAAAGTGAGATGGCACTTGCGATATCACCTTCAAGCTGATTACGCTTTCCAAGGTAGAAATACGTTTCCGTCAATCGTTCAGCTAGGCGATAGTTCTCTCTCGTTCCATCCATAATTGCTTTAAGCGCGTCTTCGTCCGAGACGTCTCGTAGCATGATGGCAACAAGAACCCATCCCCACTCTTCACTACGATCTCGTAAATAACGCTGTTGAAGATTGGCTTTTGCTTGCTCTGGATTTTGCTCAGCTTCGATGATGTACAGCCATAATGAACGAAAAGGATCCGTTGGCATTTCTTGATAATGCTTGGTCATATCTTCTAAAGCGAGATCGATTCTGCCACCATAATACAGTGCAATCGCACGGTTGCGCTCAGCATAGGTATTATCAGGAGCCAACTCTATGGTCGAGTCAAACGCTTCATATGCCGCATCAAACTCTCCTACTTGGGTAAAGTATACTCCCAAAAGATTGAAGATGTCCGGCTGAGCAGGATTCAACTGCAAAGACTGGTTAAAGTCCAAACGGGCAAGATCACGTAAACCAACGCTGTCGTAGTAGCTACCGCGCTCATAATGCATTTTAGCGCGCACTTCATCACTAAGGTCGGGACGTTGTAGCAACTGCGAGAGACGCGCGATTTGTACTTCTTGTTGAACACTAGGCTGAAGTGGCACCGCCATCGGTGGATATAACCACTTTTGTGCTGATTGTTGAGAAGTATTTGCACAACCGGTCAGCGCGATAGCAACACATAAAATTGCGGTTTGAAACCATTTCACTAATTGATACTCCTGTTTGGACCGCTCAAGATTTATTTCTCTTAATGCAATATAGGCGATAACCTCGTTTGAGGTTAATACATCGAAACAAACCAAAAAAGGGGAGCGAAAATGCTCCCCTTTTATAACATGCTTTCAGGCCCTTAATCTAATAAAAGGCTGAAAGTCTCATTTTGTCTTACTCGTCTTTAGCAGCTGGTGCTTCAGCAGCAGCTTCTTCAGCTGGCTTTTCTACCGCTTCTTTCATGCTTAGACGTACACGGCCTTGGCGGTCGATTTCAAGAACTTTAACTTGAACTTCTTGACCTTCAGCTAGGTAGTCAGACACTTTCTCTACGCGTTTTTCTGCGATTTGAGAAATGTGTACAAGACCATCTTTGCCTGGAAGAACCGTTACGAATGCACCGAAGTCTGCTAGACGTGCAACTTTACCTGTGTAGATACGGCCCACTTCAACTTCAGCAGTGATCTCTTCGATACGGCGGATAGCTTCTTTCGCAGCAGTGCCTTCAGTTGCCGCAATCTTGATAGTACCGTCGTCTTCGATTTCGATAGTTGTACCAGTCTCTTCAGTTAGAGCACGGATAACTGCACCACCTTTACCGATAACGTCTTTGATCTTCTCAGCGCTGATCTTCATCGTGTGAATACGCGGAGCAAATTCAGAGATGTCTTCACGAGCACCAGAGATTGCTTCATCCATTACAGATAGGATGTGCTTACGTGCGCCTTGAGCTTGGTTAAGCGCAATTTGCATGATTTCTTTAGTGATGCCTTCGATCTTGATGTCCATTTGAAGTGCAGTGATACCAGTGTTAGTACCTGCTACTTTAAAGTCCATGTCACCTAGGTGGTCTTCATCGCCAAGGATGTCAGAAAGTACAACGAAATCGTCACCTTCTTTAACAAGACCCATTGCGATACCAGCAACAGATGCTTTGATTGGCACACCTGCGTCCATAAGTGCAAGAGAAGTACCACATACTGAAGCCATTGAAGATGAACCGTTAGATTCAGTGATTTCCGATACAACACGTACTGTGTATGGGAACTCATCAACAGAAGGCATTACTGCAGCAATACCACGCTTCGCCAGTTTACCGTGGCCGATTTCACGACGCTTAGGAGAACCTACAAAACCAGTTTCACCTACACAGTATGGAGGGAAGTTGTAGTGCAGTAGGAAGTGATCTTTACGCTCACCAGTTAGCTCATCGATGATTTGAGCATCACGCTGAGTACCTAGCGTTGCAGTAACGATCGCCTGAGTTTCACCACGAGTGAATAGCGCGCTACCGTGAGTACGAGGAAGAACACCAGTACGTACATCTAGTGCACGAACCATGTCTTTTTCACGGCCATCGATACGAGGGTTACCTGCAATAATACGGCTACGTACTACTGTCTTCTCTAGATCATGGAAGATAGTGTGGATTTCTTTTGTGTCTGCTTCAGGATCTTCAGCAAGAAGAACTTCATTTACTTCCGCAGCGATCTCATGGATGCGGTCGTAACGAGCCATTTTCTCAGTAATTTGGTAAGCTTCAACAAGTTTAGCTTCTGCTAGATCAGCAATCTTATTTTTAAGCGCTGTGTTCTCTTCAGGAGCAACCCAATCCCAAGCAGGAGTTGCAACTTCTGCTTTGAATTCGTTGATAGCTTGAATAGCAACTTGTTGTTGGTCATGACCATAAACAACCGCCGCTAGCATTTCTTCTTCAGTTAGGTTGTCCGCTTCTGACTCAACCATCAGTACTGCTGACTCTGTACCTGCAACAACAAGGTCAAGCTTAGAAGTTTCTAGTTCAGTTTGGCTAGGGTTAAGTACAAGCTGACCATCGATATGACCAACACGCGCCGCACCGATAGGGCCGTTGAATGGAATGCCAGAGATAGCAAGAGCAGCAGAAGTACCGATCATTGTAACGATATCTGGCTGAACATCTGGGTTTACAGACATTACTGTCGCGATAACCTGAACTTCGTTTTTAAACGCGTCTGGGAATAGCGGACGGATTGGACGGTCGATTAGACGAGCTGTTAGCGTTTCGCCTTCAGAAGGACGACCTTCACGTTTGAAGAAGCCGCCTGGGATTTTACCCGCAGCGTAAGTACGCTCTTGGTAGTTAACCGTTAGTGGGAAGAAGTCTTGACCTGCAACGGCTTCTTTTTTACCTACAACAGATACGAATACAGACGTATCATCCATTGTGACCATAACTGCTGCTGTAGCTTGACGTGCAATAACGCCAGTTTCTAAAGTAACTGTGTGGTTACCGTACTGGAACGTTTTAACAACTGGTTTTTCGAACATTGTTATTCCTTGTTTCTAATCTTCCTTTAGTGCTTAAAGAAATCTTAGATGTGTTAATTGACACTCAAGGCATTACGAATCGCGACTAGTAAAAAGAAACTCGGAAATTCCTTTTGAATAGTCGCGACCTTTTGGTCGACGTGGTTGACTGTAATGCTATGAGCTTTTGAGAAAACCTCTTACAAGGTTTAGCCGCCAGTATTATAACGGCATAAGTCTAATTTGGCTAAATTTAGGCAACAAAAAAGGGGCATAAAGCCCCTTTTTAGACAAACTGCTATGCAGTCGCTGATTAGCGACGTAGGCCTAGACGTTTGATTAGGTCTTGGTAGCGAGCTAGGTTTTTACCTTTTAGGTAATCTAGAAGCTTACGACGACGAGAAACCATGCGTAGAAGACCACGACGGCTGTGGTGATCGCCTTTGTGCGCTTTGAAGTGACCTTGTAGGTGGTTGATAGAAGCTGTAAGTAGAGCTACTTGAACTTCTGGTGAACCAGTGTCGCCTTCGCCTTGTGCGTATTCTGCAACGATTGCTGCTTTAGTTTCTGCATTCAGAGACATAATTCTCTCCTAATAAGAGTAGGTTTAAAGTTGTAGCAGCCAATCTCTGATTCAGCCGCTACGCGAAGCGCGGATTATAGGGAAATTTCCTATCTCGTGCAATATAAAAATACCGACACTCAGGTCGGTATTTTCAATCATTTACTTGGATGCAACGTCATCTCGGAACACGACCAATCGCTTAGGAGCGATTTTGCCATCTTCGTTCATTTCGCCAACGCCAATAAATAAGCGTTCTTCACCCATAGTAAGGCGAAGTGAGCCCTCTGTCGGAGCACCAAATACTTGAACGGGCTGCCCATGTTGGACCATATCCGCCAGTTCAGGCACCAAGTTGACTTCTGGTAAGTCTTCTACCGCTGTATCCATTGGCAAAAGTAGCGGGTCCAGTAGTTCTCGAGGCGCTCGTTCCTCGCGGTGAGCTTGCTCTAGCAACTCATTTAGTTGCTCAAGTGTTACCATATTCTCGTAAGGGTATTTAGCCACACCAGTACGACGAAGCATAGTTACGTGCGCACCACAACCTAACATTTCGCCCAGATCATCAACGATAGTACGAATATAGGTACCTTTAGAGCAGTGCACTTCCATCTCTACTTCATCGCCTTCAAAACGGTGAAGAACAATCTCATATACCGTGATCTTACGAGATTCACGCGGAACTTCGATGCCTTTACGAGCGTATTCATACAAGGGTTTACCTTGATACTTCAACGCAGAGAACATGGAAGGCACTTGATCAGATTCACCACGGAACTGATCGATGCACGCTTCTAGCTTGTCTAACGTAACATCGACTGGACGCGTCTCTACAACTTCACCATCCGAGTCAGACGTATTGGTACGTTCACCCAGCTTTGCGATCACGCGGTAGCGTTTATCAGAATCAAGAAGAAACTGAGAAAATTTTGTCGCTTCACCCAAGCAAATTGGCAGCATGCCTGTCGCTAATGGGTCCAAGGCTCCAGTGTGGCCTGCTTTCTCGGCAAAGTAGATTCGCTTTACTTTTTGCAGTGCATCATTGGAAGAGATACCTGTTGGTTTGTCCAACAGTATAACGCCATTAATTGGACGACCTTTACGACGACGAGCCATTATTCTTCGTCCTCACGACCAGAATCTTTTTGCTTTTGTTTGTCTGAACTAACGACTTCAGACACTAGGTTAGACATACGCATACCTTCAACAAGCGTATTGTCATAGTGGAAGCGGATTTCTGGCGTTAAACGTAGACGAATACGCTTACCTAACATCATGCGAATGTGCACTTCGTGCTCACGTAGCGCTGCTAGACATGATTCAGGTGTTTGCTCACCCACACATAGGAAGGTCACAAATACTTTTGCGTAAGCTAGGTCACGAGAGACTTCTACGTCTGAGATCGTCACCATGCCAAGGCGAGAGTCACGAACTTCACGTTGAAGGATCATCGCTAGTTCTTTTTGCAGCTGCTGTGCAACGCGCTGCGTGCGGCTAAATTCTTTTGACATATCTTTACTCTTATATAGAAAGAATGGGGGGTTGGTCAAAGCCAGCCCCCCATGGTGTATTCAACAACCAATTACTACTTATCTTTCAAAGACAATATTAGTAATTTTAGTCAATTAGTCTAGAGTACGTTTAATTTCAACGATTTCGAAGACTTCGATTTGGTCACCAACGCGAACATCATTGTAGTTCTTAACGCCGATACCACATTCGTAGCCATTCTTAACTTCTTGAACGTCATCTTTGAAACGACGCAGTGACTCTAGTTCACCTTCGTAAATAACAACGTTATCACGTAGTACACGGATTGGGTTGTTACGCTTGATCACACCTTCTGTAACCATACAACCAGCGATAGCGCCCAGTTTCGGTGACTTAAACACGTCACGAACTTCAGCAAGACCAATGATCTCTTGCTTGAATTCTGGAGCAAGCATACCGCCCATTGCTTGTTTCACTTCGTCAATCAATTGGTAAATGATTGAGTAGTAACGTAAGTCAACAGCTGCGGCTTCAACAGCACGACGAGCAGAAGCATCTGCACGAACGTTAAAGCCAAGGATGATTGCGTTTGAAGCTTCCGCTAGTACTACGTCAGTTTCCGTAATACCACCAACACCAGAACCAACGATGTTCACTTTAACTTCGTCAGTAGATAGCTTAACTAGTGAGTCTGCGATTGCTTCTACAGAACCTTGAACGTCTGCTTTAAGTACAACGTTAAGTTCAGCAACTTCACCAGCAGTCATGTTAGAGAACATGTTCTCTAGTTTAGATTTCTGCTGACGAGCAAGTTTCACTTCACGGAACTTACCAGCACGGTAGTTAGCTACTTCACGCGCTTTACGCTCGTCACGAACTACTGTTGCTTCATCACCTGAAGATGGTACACCTGAAAGACCTAGGATCTCTACAGGGATAGATGGGCCAGCCGAAGTAATTTCTTTACCTAGCTCATCACGCATTGCACGAACACGGCCGTATTCTTGACCACAAAGAACGATGTCGCCTTTGTTTAGTGTACCTGATTGAACAAGTACTGTTGCAACTGGACCACGACCTTTATCTAGGCGAGATTCAACAACAACACCAGATGCCATGCCTTCAGCTACAGCTGTAAGTTCAAGAACTTCAGACTGAAGAAGGATTGCTTCTAGAAGACCATCGATGTTTGTACCCTGTTTAGCAGAGATGTGAACGAACATGTTCTCACCGCCCCACTCTTCAGGAATAACGTCGTATTGAGCAAGCTCGTTCTTAACGTTATCTGGGTTCGCGTCTTCTTTATCGATCTTGTTCACAGCAACAATTAGAGGAACGCCTGCCGCTTTCGCGTGCTGAATCGCTTCTACTGTTTGTGGCATTACGCCATCGTCTGCTGCAACTACAAGAACAACGATATCTGTCGCTTGAGCACCACGAGCACGCATTGCAGTAAACGCTGCGTGTCCAGGAGTATCAAGGAACGTGATCATGCCGTTGTCTGTTTCAACGTGGTACGCACCAATGTGCTGAGTAATACCACCCGCTTCGCCAGAAGCAACGTGTGTGCGACGGATGTAGTCAAGTGTTGACGTTTTACCGTGGTCAACGTGACCCATGATAGTAACAACTGGAGCACGTGGAACTGCTTCCGCGTTAGTGTCACGGTCAGATAGTACCGCTTCTTCCAGTTCGTTCTCTTTACGAAGAACTACTTTATGGCCCATTTCTTCAGCAACAAGTTGTGCTGTTTCTTGGTCGATCACTTGGTTGATAGTCGCCATAGCGCCCATCTTCATCATTACTTTGATAACTTCTGTCGCTTTAACCGACATCTTGTTAGCAAGTTCTGATAGAACGATCGTTTCGCCAATTACAACGTCTTGCTTAGCAACCGTTGCTGACTTATCAAACCCGTGCTGCATTGAAGTCGGCTTAGCAAGTTTGCCCTTACGACCTCTACCGCCACGTTGGTTGTTACGGCCACCGCGAGCTTGGTCGTCTTTACCCGAAGCTGCTTTTTTCTTCTTACGACGACCGCCTTCTACTTTGCGATCTGCTTCATCTTCGGCTTCACGTGCGTATTGTGAAGTCGTTACATGGTAATCTGTATCTTCCATATCACCCTTTTTCTCTTCTGCAGCAGACCAACGCTCTTTATTCTTTTCAGCCAATTCGCGAGCTTCTTCAAGCTTGCGCTGACTTTCCTCTTCAGCCTTACGCTTAGCTTCTTCTTCCTGACGACGTTTAAGCTCGTCGGCCTCTTTTCGCGCTGCTTCTTGCTTAATTTTCTCTTCAGCATCACGCTTTGCTTTTTCTTCAGCATTACGTTGTGCATTCGTATCTACGTCTCGCTTCGCTTTTTCTTCAGCTTCACGTTTCGCTTTTTCTTCCGCTTCACGTTTTGCAGCTTCTTCAGCTTCACGTTTCGCAGCTTCTTCAGCTTCACGTTTTGCAGCTTCTTCTGCTGCACGTTTTGCTGCTTCTTCTGCTTCACGTTGTGCTGCTTCTTCAGCTTCACGTTTCGCTTCATCTTCAATTGTGCTGCGCTTCACGTATGTACGTTTTTTGCGCACCTCAACCTGAACATTCTTACTCTTACCACCACCCGCGTTCACACTAAGTGTACTACGAGTTTTACGCTGAAGCGTAAGGCGAGTCGGCTCTGAATCACCTGATTTATCACCGTGTTCTTTCTTTAAATGAGAGAGAAGCTTCTGCTTCTCTTCATCAGTAACATTGTCAGAGCTCGCCTTTTTAATGCCAGCGTCAGCAAGTTGTTCAATCAAGCGGTCGACTGGCGTACCAATCTCATCACTCAGTGCTTTAACTGTTAATTGTGTCATGCCGCTTCCTCCTTGCCGAAAATTATGCTTCTTCGCCGAACCAACAGATGTTACGTGCGGCCATAATTAGCTCACCTGCACGTTCTTCGGTCAGGCCTTCGATACCTTCTAAATCGTCAATACCTTGGTCAGCAAGATCTTCCAGTGTCGCTACACCTTTCGCTGCCAATTTAAATGCCATCTCACGCTCAAGACCTTCAAGTGCAAGTAGGTCCTCAGCTGGTTCTAGACCTTCAAAAGACTCTTCTTGTGCTAGTGCGATCGTCGTTAGTGCATCTTTTGCACGTCCACGAAGCTCTTCGATTAGTTCTTCATTCAAACCATCGATTTCTAGTAGCTCGTTAACTGGCACGTATGCGATTTCTTCTAGCGTTGAGAAACCTTCTTCAACAAGAAGTTGAGCGAAGTCTTCTTCAATATCTAGGTACTTCATGAAGTTTTCAATAGATGCTTGTGATTCTTCAGCGTGTTTCTTCTGAAGATCAGCAACTGTCATAACATTCAGTTCCCAACCTGTTAGTTGAGATGCTAGACGCACGTTTTGACCGTTACGACCGATAGCTTGCGCTAGGTTGTCAGCTTCAACTGCGATGTCCATTGAGTGTGCATCCTCATCAACGATGATAGAAGCAACATCAGCTGGCGCCATTGCGTTGATAACGAATTGAGCTGGGTTATCATCCCAAAGCACAATATCGATACGCTCCCCACCAAGTTCGCCAGAAACAGCTTGTACACGTGCACCACGCATACCAACACACGCACCTACAGGGTCGATACGTTTGTCATTTGTTTTGACAGCGATCTTAGCGCGAGAACCAGGATCACGTGCCGCGCCTTTCAACTCGATAATATCTTCTGCGATTTCAGGCACTTCAACACGGAACAGTTCTGCCAACATTTCTGGCTTAGAACGAGTGATGAACAATTGGAAACCACGTGCTTCAGGCGCGACTTTGTAAAGAAGGCCACGTACACGGTCGCCTGGACGGAAGTTTTCACGAGGAAGTTGGTCATCACGCAGGATTACCGCTTCAGCGTTATTACCAAGATCAAGCACGATTGTGTCACGGTTTACTTTTTTCACGACACCAGTGATTAGATCACCTTCATTGTCGATGAACTGTTCAACGATTTGTGCGCGCTCAGCTTCACGAACTTTTTGTACGATAACTTGCTTAGCAGTTTGAGTCGTAATACGGTCAAACGTTACTGATTCGATTTCGTCTTCTACGTAGTCGCCAAGCTCGATTGAGTCATCTTCGTATTGCGCTGCTTCTAGTGAGATCTCTTTTGTAGGGTTCTCAACGTCATCAACAACTAACCAACGGCGGTAAGTTACAAACTCACCGGTTTTACGGTCAATGGCAACACGTACGTCGATTTCGATTTCGTATTTTTTCTTTGTAGAAGTTGCTAGAGCAATCTCAAGAGCCTCAAAGATACGCTCACGAGGTACCGCTTTTTCGTTCGATACCGCTTCTGCTACCGCTAAAATTTCTTTACTCATTGTATTTAGCCTCTAAGCTTAAACTTTTTTAGGGAACTAAAATTTAGGGATCAGGTTAGCTTTGGAAATGTTACTTAGAGCAAACTCTTCTTGCTGACCGTCTACAGTAATTGTCACTGTTTCGCCATCAACACCGTGGATAATACCTTTCCACTTACGACGGTTTGCTACAGCCATTTTCAATACGATGCTGACCTCGTGACCAATAAATTGCTCGTAATGTGCTGCTTTAAAAAGTGGTCTTTCTAAACCTGGAGAAGACACTTCTAGGCTGTAAGCAACAGAAATTGGATCTTCAACGTCTAAAACTGCACTAACTTGGTGGCTAACTTCTGCACAGTCGTCTACGTTAATACCATTTTCATGGTCAATGTAGATACGTAACGTTGAGTGCGCGCCTGCACGAATGAATTCTAATCCAACTAACTCATAACCTGATGCCGCTACTGGCGCGTCAAGCATTTCAGTAAGTTGTCTTTCTAAACCAGTCATTTAACCACTCCAGAAACAAAAAAAGGGCTCAGAGCCCAATCAAAAAACCAAGCAGTATCTGAGCTATTTCAAAAAGCTCAGATAACAAAAAACCCCGATAGTCGGGGTTTTATGCTGCTGGACCCTGATACGTTAAGAATAGCCAACAATTGCTTTTCTTAACTCGTAGTGTGGTTAGCACTACGCAAACTTGCCAATCTACGATTTCCTTTTAAAGAAAGAGATTGGTTGCGGGGGCCGGATTTGAACCGACGACCTTCGGGTTATGAGCCCGACGAGCTACCAAGCTGCTCCACCCCGCGTCCGACTTGCTGAGCATTATACTCGCAAACAAGTGATTTACAAGTTTGTAAATACATGGTGCCGAGAGAGGGACTCGAACCCTCACACCTAAGGCACTAGCACCTCATGCTAGCGTGTCTACCAATTTCACC
>NZ_JAWPOX010000367.1:0-785 GCF_033344475.1 Vibrio sp. 1288 | reverse complement strand
TTGCGGTTAAAAAATCGAGAATCAAACGCGTTTGTTGGTCTATGTCATCAAACATCGCGCCCATATCATTGCTGGCTACCGTAAATTGGATTGGCCAAATGACGGTATCTGCCGGGTATTCTCGCTCAGACAATCCCTTCACCGTTACCACTCGCTCATAGGCTTTGTATTTGACTGCTGTTTGCTGAATAAAAAAGCCCAATACTCCTAAACCTATTATCAGACACAGCCCGAGCCATATTGACGCTTTATTGGAAATTTTCTCCATTCATCCTCCTAATTTCGCCAAAAGTAACAATTCGTAGTATCGATAACATAGCTCAACTATGGCCAGAAAATGGCGACCTAAAGCTAAATTTTTGTCATATCGTTCGAAATGGTGAATAGAATTAATTAAAATTGAACAGTGTTTTATTGTGAGTTTTAAGATTATGTTGAAAACAAAATGGTTGGTGGTTCTAGGCGGATTATTTGTCTCAACGGCCTGTTTGAGTGCTGACGACTTAGCTATGGATGACAACTCAACACAAGACCCCCGTAATGAACAGCAATACGAAGGGAAAAGCTTTGATGGTCGAATTCTGCTAGATAATGAGCCGACCAAACAGGTCTTGAGCTCACTAGAAAGTCTCGGTGAAACGCTCAACTCTCTGAGTATCCTGATGTTTGCTGGCGATAAAACGTAACGCTAAAGCTGTCCTATCCCCTTCGCCTTTGGTCAACAAAGCTTCACCAGTTTGTCACCAAAGGCTCATGGATTTGCCTCTGAACTGTCATCTGTAATT
>NZ_JAWPOX010000366.1:0-786 GCF_033344475.1 Vibrio sp. 1288 | reverse complement strand
AAATCCAATTTTCACCGCGATGTTCAGTCTCAGCAAAGCAGTCAATACACCCGTTTCGATACAGGGTATGAGTACGCCAATCAGGCGCGACGACTTCGTTTGGAAGTCGGAGACTACATCGTCCGTCCTTTGTCTTGGAGTCAGCCGGTGAGAATGGCGGGCTTTCAGTTGTCGCATGATTTTTCTATGCGCCCCGACGTAGTGACGACGCCATTGCCAGCGTTTTATGGTGAGGTCACTGCGCCCACGACCTTGGATTTATTCATCAATGGCTTTAAAACCGACTCAATGGCCGTCGGGCCAGGCCCTTTCGTTATTAACGACATTCCCATGATCTCTGGCGCGGGTGAAGCAACCGTCATTGCGACTGATGCTCAAGGCCGACAAACGGTCATGACCAGCCCGTTTTTCCTCTCTTCCGATTTGTTGAAAACAGGATTTACTTCCTACAGTGCCAGTATTGGTGCGCTCAGAGAAGATTTTGGAAACGCATCGAATGAATATGGTGCTGGTGGCGTTGTTGTAGCGATGCGTCATGGCATGACGGATTGGTTAACCTTGGAAACACAAGCTGAAGCAAAAGATGACCTAATTGTTGCGGGGCTGGGTTTTGTTAGTAATGCGTTCAACTTAGGTACGGTAGATGCCTCTTTTCGAGTCAGTAATTTTAAAGACCAATCCAGCTCATACGCTCTGAGTTACAGTTACCAATCTAGGTTGTTTAGCTTCGCTGCTAGAACGCAAGTGGAGCAAGCTGATTTCTATACCCTGTCGCATTTGCCAAAT
>NZ_JAWPOX010000365.1:0-787 GCF_033344475.1 Vibrio sp. 1288 | reverse complement strand
TTATGCAAAATAAATGTAACACCCTGTCATTCAAGCACTTTCAGCGTTTTTCTTCGCTTGCAATCCTTTTCTTTGCCCCAATATTGAAAAGATAAATTTCGAGAGCGAACAGGAACTTTTTCCTGATTGGCAATGACCAATACTCAAAACGAAAATCAAATGGATATCGAGAGTCCAAAGCATGCATAAATCAAACTTCGAAACTCTTCAGCACTATTTAGAGTCTCAGATCATTGGCCAGCATGATCTGGTTAAACAACTGTTGATCGCCCTTCTTGCTGACGGGCATATTTTGGTTGAGGGTCCTCCGGGACTAGCTAAAACTCGCGCCGTAAAATCACTGTCTGATTGCGTAGAAGGCGACTTCCATCGCATTCAGTTCACCCCAGATTTGCTGCCTGCCGATTTAACCGGTACGGATATTTTCCGCCCAGAAACGGGCGAGTTCACATTCCAATCTGGGCCGATTTTCAATTCACTCATTCTTGCGGATGAAATCAACCGTGCGCCAGCCAAAGTACAAGCCGCAATGCTTGAAGCGATGGCAGAAAAGCAAGTCACCGCAGGTCGCCACACCTACGCACTGCCTGAGCTATTCTTGGTCATGGCGACGCAAAACCCGATAGAACAAGAAGGTACTTACCCTCTTCCAGAAGCTCAGCTCGATCGCTTTTTGCTTCACTTAGAAGTGGATTACCCAGATGCAGAACATGAATTAGCGATTTTGCGGATCAATCGTGGTGAAGCAAAAGGTGAATGCTCTATTGAGCGCCCAAGCTTGAGTCAG
>NZ_JAWPOX010000364.1:0-787 GCF_033344475.1 Vibrio sp. 1288 | reverse complement strand
CATGTCTAAGTCTAGGTGGTTGGTTGGTTCGTCGAGTAGCAATAAGTTTGGTTTTTGCCACACGATCAACGCCAGCACCAAGCGTGCCTTTTCACCACCAGAGAACGGTGCGACTTTTTCTAGCGCCTTGTCGCCTTGGAAACCAAAACTACCTAGGTAATCGCGCAGTTGCTGCTCTGTTTGATCCGGTGCAATCTGCATCATGTGCTGCAGTGGTGTTTCTTCTGGGTGCAACGTTTCCAACTGGTGCTGAGCAAAGTAGCCGATCTTTACGCCTTGCGAATAGGTGAGATCGCCACCTTGCGCTTTAAGTTCACCTGAAAGCAGTTTGATTAAGGTCGATTTACCTGCGCCGTTGCGGCCAAGCAAACCAATACGGCTGCCCGGTACTAAGTTCAGACGAATCTTTTCTAAAATTAGGTTGTCGCCGTAACCTGCCGATACGTCGTCCATCATCATGATTGGATTTGGCAGCGCAGCTGGTTGACGGAATTCAAAGCTGAATGGGTTATCGAACTGCGCGGGCAAGACTTTTTCCATGCGTTCTAGCGCTTTGATTCGGCTTTGCGCTTGGCGCGCTTTCGACGCTTTGTAGCGGAAGCGGTCGATGTAGCTTTGCATGTGCGACATTTGCTTTTGTTGTTTCTCGAACATCGCTTGTTGCAGCATCATTTTTTGCGCACGTTGATTTTCGAATGACGAGTAGTTACCCGTGTATTCGTTCAGCTGTTGGTTTTCGATATGGATGATGCGACCAACGATCGGATCTAGGAAATCTCGGTCGTGC
>NZ_JAWPOX010000363.1:0-788 GCF_033344475.1 Vibrio sp. 1288 | reverse complement strand
TGGTTGCTAACAACTCTTGTGCTAATTCGAATTGTTTGGTTTCTAGCAAACAATCGGCTTTCGCTAATTTTACATCACCGCGTGATTGCAGTTCATCTGACAGCGTTTGAATGACGTTCAGAGCTTGTGCATGTTCGCCTTGTTGAAGCAGTTCGCTTACTTGCTTCAATAGTTGCTCGTCAGGGCTTGGCAAATGTTTTTGTAGCATTGCGCCAATCGTTTCGATTGGTTGAGGCCCGCCTAAGCCATCGACCGCTTGCCCATTAACAAACAACGCGATTGTTGGCAGTACTTGCACACCAAATTGGGAAGCAAGCGCTGGTTGATCCTCCCAGTTCAGCAGAGCCAATGTAAAGGCACCATTGTACTGTTGAGTGAGAGCTTGCAATTCAGGTAGCACTTGTGCGCTTTCTGGTTGAGCGTTGGCCCAAAAATGAATCAGAACGGGTGTGTCCATTGATCCTTCAAGCACTTCTCTAAAATTCTGTTCTGTTAACTCAACGATAAATGGGGATTGCATCTGAGTGTCCTTGCTTTTAATTCAGGTCGATGTCTGTAGATATGGAGCTAATTGAATGGAAAATCAAGCGGGTCGAGCATATTAGGAAAAACGCTGCCGAAGCAGCGTTATCCTATTTGCAAGCGAAAGTGCAATTAAATTGGTAGTTCTCGCACGTTAGATAGCAGAGCATGGCATCGTGCAAGGTGTGGTATCAAAATAGGATGAACATGGTCAACACTACACCCACACTAAGCCAGTTCAGCTGATTTAATGTCATTGTTGCCTC
>NZ_JAWPOX010000362.1:0-789 GCF_033344475.1 Vibrio sp. 1288 | reverse complement strand
TCTAGATCATCCAATGACAAACCTAAGTCGTCACGACGATGCGTAGATGCTGTGCTCGTGACGGGAGTAGCCGTTGTCGGATCTGGAGCCTCACTCTCGTTGGCATACTCGGAGGGTTGCAAGAATGTCCCAATGTCGCGAGATAACTCGGCACTCGGCCATTCTCGTGGCAGTTGAGCAAGATCCGTTGATTCTGGATAATCTAAAACTTCAAATGGTTGTACGACTTCCGCCACCACTACCTCTGGCGTAACCGCTTGAGTCTCTGGCGTAAGCAAATCTAAATGCCACGCAACCGCAATCGCTGACACGCTAATAGGCACAAGAAAGAGTCCAACATGTTTGATGACTGACATTACGCCTCCTCCTTGTTAATGCTTGCTAGTGTTGGCGCATTAGGTTGCACACTTTGTTGTAAGCGTTCTAACGTGCGATGACCCGCAATGCCATCCACACCGATGCCTTGCCAACGTTGGAACAGTTCCACTCGCTCTTTTAACGCACCGTCAAAAATAGACGTTTCCAGTGGTGATTCACTGACCGCCTTGGCAAGCAATTGGTCAAGCACTTCGATCGCCGGCCCTTCCATATCTAAACGCAACGTCTCTTTAAGCGGCGCTTGCCACAATTCAATGATGTTGCCCTGCCACATTGGTTTCAGCCACGAAACAGGTAAACGTAGACGCTGTTTGCCATTGAGCACTTCTACTTGGTCGTTGCCAACTGCATACAAAATCACGTAACCAACATCGCCTTGATAATTCAGCTCTAAAATAACCGGTCGATTTT
>NZ_JAWPOX010000361.1:0-791 GCF_033344475.1 Vibrio sp. 1288 | reverse complement strand
ATATGCAGGAAAATAGCCGACATGAATGACATCACCCAAACATTGGACCAATCATTCATGAGCAACATATAAAAAAAGAAGAAAGGTAAACAGGTCGTAATCGTTATTTGATAATAGACGTGCACGAACTTTCGCCATGATGACGACAAACGGTTACGAAAAATGATGCCAAAAAACAGTGCGGAACAAAACAAACGTAGCGGCAAGTTTTCATAGGATTGCGGGAACATGAAGTCCCAAACGAAGTAGTAGAGCGGGAAGCCAATAAATCCCATCCAACCAACTAATGTTAAATTGGGCTCTGCGTACTCATATACCTTACGTATCGAATCCATACTATCTAATTTGTCTACTCCGCCTGACGTTCAAAGTTGTGACTTGCTATCTTTTTTATAATCACGTTGTTTTGTAATTATATATTACTTGCCAAATATAAGCAGCGCGAAATCCGTCAATTTATTCGCGATGCTTGTCTTTAAATTCAGTCTTTTATCTAAGTTCAGCTTGATTTCACGAATTTTTTGGTAAGGAGTTCAATTGCATATTATTTTATTGTGATTCAAGTAGAATCAACTTATGCGAGGGCAACGCGAATGTTGTTCTCACTCATCTTCGTTTGATTACTCTGCCCAACTCACAAATCAAAGGTGTTCTATGGAAAGCTCTCAAATTAAAAATGTTGTTTTCGATGTCGGCAACGTACTGGTTCGTTGGTCACCACCAGAGATTGTACGCTTAACATTTGGTCATTCCGTAGATGCAGAACAAATGGCGAAAAGACTGTTCTCAAA
>NZ_JAWPOX010000360.1:0-791 GCF_033344475.1 Vibrio sp. 1288 | reverse complement strand
AAGTGCTACACCTTTGGACTGGCCTAGGTTATTACGCCCGAGCTCGCAACCTTCATAAAGCAGCTAAAGAGGTCGCCCATAAATACAGTGGCGAGTTTCCACTTAATCTAGAACAAATGAATGCGCTTCCTGGAATTGGCCGCTCAACCGCAGCAGCCGTATTATCATCGGTACACAAGCAACCGCATGCCATTCTTGATGGCAACGTAAAACGAACGCTATCACGCTGCTTTGCTGTAGAAGGTTGGCCAGGTCAGAAGAAAGTTGAAAATCAGTTGTGGGAAATTGCCGAAGCGCATACTCCGCAAACTGATGTAGATAAGTATAACCAAGCCATGATGGACATGGGGGCGATGGTTTGTACCCGCAGCAAACCTAAGTGCACCCTATGCCCTGTTGCTGATTTATGTGTGGCGAAAAAACAAGGGAACGTGCTCGACTACCCGGGTAAAAAGCCGAAGAAAGAAAAACCGGTCAAACAAACCCGCTTCGTGATGCTTCATCACCACAATGAGAACGGACACGAAGTATGGTTAGAACAAAGACCACAAACTGGTATTTGGGGAGGTTTATTTTGCTTCCCACAAACCGAACATGTGGACGTCGAAAGCGATATCGATTTACTACTTGAGCAACGTGGTATAAAAGCCAGCGACATCAATAAGCAGGAAACGTTAATCACGTTTCGCCATACATTTAGTCATTACCACCTAGATATCACACCGATTTTGATTGACCTGTCAAAGCAACCCGATGTGATAATGGAAGGCAGCAAAGGTCTTTGGAATAAC
>NZ_JAWPOX010000359.1:0-792 GCF_033344475.1 Vibrio sp. 1288 | reverse complement strand
AGCCAATGTATCGATTTGGTAACCGCGAGTGCCTTTCGGGAAGCGGGCACGTGCTACACCGATATGACCTTTCAGCGCGAGAGTGAACTGCTTGATCATTTCTGCTGATGGCTGACCAATCGCGATGGTGCGTGTAATGTCGGTTGTGCCATCTAGGTACTGACCGCCTGAATCAACAAGGTAAAGCGTATTCAGCTCTAGCTTACCTGGCTCAGGTTGGTTCTCATGATTGTAGTGACACATAGCAGCATTGCCGCCTGCCGCAGAAATGGTATCAAAGCTCAGATCCATCAGCGTTGGGTCTTCTTTACGGAATGCTTCTAGGCGATCAGCCAGTGTAGCTTCATCATGAAGATTGCCTGCAGCCACTTCGGCATCTAGCCAGCAAAGGAATTTGCTCATCGCTACACCGTCGCGGATATGACAGGCTTTCATGCCCGCAATCTCAACTTCGTTTTTCGCGGCTTTTGGCATTAAACATGGATCGGCTGCAGCAATAACCGATGCGCCTGCATTTTGCAGAACTAACTTAAACCATGCGTTACTGATTGCTGGGTCGAGCAATACCTTTTTACCAGACATGGCTTCAAGGCGAGATTGAAGTGCTTCTGGATGATGAACCGTCACACCAGTACCCACATGCGCTGCAAATTCAGCAGGTAAGCGAGCGGGATCTAGGAAGTACTCCACACTTGAGTCGGCATGAAGAATCGCGTGCGACAGTAAAACTGGCAAACGCGATACATCTAAGCCACGTACATTCAATAGCCAACAAATAGAATCAAGCGCTGT
>NZ_JAWPOX010000358.1:0-794 GCF_033344475.1 Vibrio sp. 1288 | reverse complement strand
TTCAACTATTTATAAAAAAAGTGATTCAAGAACTATTTTAATTCCCGCTACCGTTCTAATGAAGGTGATCCGAGGCAGTCGCAGTCAAGTAAAATCGAATAACTATAAACAGCTAAATGATGCCATCCTTGAACTTAACTCAGCTAAGGTCACACTGAACTCGAAAAAATACGGTAAGTCGACATCAAAAACGATTCCAATTTTTGACAAAGTTGAGATGTTTAGACTACGCGAAGTTGGAATCAGTAAGAAAATTTTTGTCAAGCTGACTTTTAGTATCAAGTTCATGCCTTTAGTGATTGCTTGCTCTGCTTTTACGACTGTTTCATTCGATACCATAACAAACTTAAGTAACTCTTATGCGATGCGTTACTACCACTGGTGCCTTTATGAACTCAAAAAAGGAGCATCTGGAAGGTTCTCTGTTTCTGTTAGTGAAATCCGAAAGCGTTTCAAGATTGCTGATGACGAGTTTCGACATCACTTTGACTCCCGATTGATTCAAAAGCCCATTGATGACGTGATGGCGAATACAGATCTTGAGATATACATAGAAGAATTGCAGCGAGCAAGCAAAACAAAACGTCGAGCAAGGATTGAGGTTGCCACCTTTAACGTAACTCGACTACCTGAGGGTATTTAATCGAATTAGTCACTTTTAGTTCAAACCAACTAAAGTTGCCGATGATGAAGCGGCGGCAACGATGAAACAGATAAAGAAAACGGCTTGCTGCCATTCAGTTTAAATTCCCATCAAAGTTGTTATCCTTATAAAAAACACTTATGGAAAAAAT